>CALGZO010000108.1 GCA_937934465.1 uncultured Fimbriimonadales bacterium
ACGCGAACCCTCAGATTGTCACAGAGCATCTGTTTATTCAACTTTTGAGGGTGTAAGGCGTTTTAGTCTTGTATCACGCGCGACTGAAGCGCCTCACGCCACTGCTGCGTGATGGGGGTTGTCGGCAGTGTGTTCAGCGTCTCGATGGCTTCGGTGTACAGCCCCAGCTGGTAGAAGACAACAACGCAGGCGCGTGGGGCTTCCTCGCGATGTGTGCGCGCCCAGCGGAGTTGCGACTGCTCTTGCGAGGTTAGCGTGCGAAACTCGTACACACCTTTCAAACCGTCGCCTGGCAGGTCTTCGTCGGTGAGGGCTTCAAGCGTGAGACGATAGGTTTTACCTGCTTGAAGTTCAGCTTTTGAAGGTAAACTTGCACGATTACTCTCCACTGATAGGTCAAATCTTTGGACGCCGTCCGCGCTTTCCAAAATGGCGCGATAGCGCGTCGCTCTGGGCGCAGGCGTCCACTCAAACTCAGGCGTAAGAGTTTCCAACGCTGTGTTCGCAGGGTTCGGCTGTATCAGGCGCATGGAGGCGGCTTGGTTGCGAGGCGCGTCGCGCGCTGGCGCGGGGGGACGCTCAAACTGCGCGGCGAGAGCAAACGCCCACTCGGGCAAGCGGGTCGCGCCCTCGTACCAGACTCCATTCGCTTGACGCAGACCTGCGCTTTCCACAGGCGGGCTCAGCAGCGCGCGCACTCCCAACACGAGCAGCAGCATCGCCGCTGCGACGGCGGGAACCCAAACGGCGGTTCGGTAAACTCGCGCGGGGCGGCGTTGAGCGCGCACGGTCGCCTCCGCCGCCAGCAACTGCTTGTAGGTCTCCCGACAAATCGGGCACTCGATAATGTGTTCGATGTATTCCTCATAGCGGGGGCATCGCTGTCCGCGCTCCACTAACTCCACAATCGCCTCTGCGCTCAGATGCGCTTGCCGCTGCTCATGTGGTTCCATCGGTAGGTAGTAATTAACCATGTTCTTTCTCCGCGCCTTGTTTCCTACTCTATGCGTAGGTACTTCGCCAGCTTCAGCGCGGCGCTGCGCAGGTCGGTCTGCTTCGGGTTCGGCTCACACAGAGCGCGTCGCTCTGCTGGGCTAAGTACGCCGTCGCCGCTGCGTTCCAACGCCTCCATCGCCGCCTGAATGCCTGCCGCGCCGCCAAGCCAATCAGGATGGTGTTGGATGAGATACGCCAGCACCTTCGCACGCCCACGCATGAGGTGGCTGCGCACGGTAGCAGAGTTCATATCGAGCATCCGCGCAATCGCCTCCAGCGGTTCGTGCTGAGCGTGCAGCAAGATCACGCGCCTCTCGGCATCCGAGCAGACCGCACTGACTATCTGACTGAGTAGCGTTTCTGTCTGCTCGTCAGCGATTCGTTTCAAAAGACTCGTCTCAAATGAATCTTGTTGCAGTTCGTAGACGCTTTCAGCGTCGGGCAGGTAAGCGAAGGTGGTTTCGCGTTGGTGATGGGCGCGGCTATAGTAAGTACTCAGGCAGTTCGCAGCGATTCGGTAGAGCCAGTGGTCGAAGGGAGCGTTCAGCGTCATGCGCGGCAAGGCGTCGCTGACGCGAATCAGGGTCTCCTGCACAAGGTCTTGTGCGTCGTCAGCGTTGCGCGCGCGGGTACGAAAGTACCGCTCCAGACGCTCACGACACCTCTCCATAAGAGACTCAAGTGCGCCACTGTCGCCCTGCTGCGCAAGACGCACTAACGAGTCCAAGTCGTGGTTATGCTCTTTGTGCAAGGTCCCGCTCCTGGCTATAAAGATACCAAATTGTTAGCCAACGCCTGCAACACTTGCTGAGGTGGACGAGTCCAAAGCATTAGTAGAACAGCTCAACCTAAACCTGCCTGCGCGGGGCGGCGCAAAGACGCCTGCGCCGCCCGATTTCTTTAGGTATTCTGATACGGTATGCAGTTGCCCGTAGGTTGGACACAAGCGCACTATGAGTGGCTTCGCGCGTTAGGCACGGCGCGCGACCCTGCGCCGTTGCTCCGTGAGCATCGCGAATGGCAACGGGCAGAGTGGGTGCGTGCGCGGCTGGACGCGCTCACTGGCTTGACGCCCGACGCTATGCGCCAATATCTGCCTGCCGTGCGTGGCTTGATTGCCGTCGCGGACCGCGCAGGCGAGCTGGAGACGCGCTGCTACGCACGCGAGCGACTGCTGGAGCTGCACAACGCGCTCTTTGACTTGCAGGGGATTGCCCCTGTGATGGCGCAGTTGGAACGGCTGTTGCCCCAAGCGTCGCGCGTGCGTCGGGCGCGCGGCGGGGCAATCTTGGCGTCGCTGTATCAGGCGATGGGCGCGTTGGATCAAGCCCTGCTGCACATCCGCACAGCCGCCGACGCCGCCGCGCAACTCGGCGACGCGGAACTGCAAGGACGCTGCGCTTATGTACAAGCGACGATCCACTATCAGCAGGGCGCATTGGATGAGGGCGTGAACGCCATTCAGCGCGCCCGACGCTACGCCGAGAAACTCAACGCCCCCACGCACATCGCCGAATGTTGGAACTTCGAAGGCGTGCTGCGCCGCGCACGCGGCGAATACGACCTCGCCCTCAACGCCTATCGGCGCGCACGAACCCTCTTCGAACGCGCTGACCAGCCGTTAGGCGTCGCACGCGCCATCGCCAACATCGGGCTGGTCTACTGGACGATGGGGCTGCTTGAAGATGCGCGCCTGCACTACCGCGAGGCGATGCCACGCTTCCAACAACTCGGCGCAGAGTGGGATGTGGCGACCTGCACGCTCAATACGGCGATACTGCTACAGCAGGAGGACGACCTGCAAGGCGCGCTGGAGCTCTACCGCGACGCGCTGCGCCGTTATGAAACGCTGGGCGACCAAGAAGGTGTGGCGTACTGCCTGCAGAACTTGGCGGACGCCGCGCGCCAAGCGAAGCAGTATGACCAAGCCGTCAACTACGCACATCGAGCCGCCGCGCTTGCCACACGACAGGGCAACGCGCGGCTGAGCATGCAAGCGCGGCATGTCAAGGCGCAGGCGTTATTGGCGCAGAACCGACCTCGCGAGGCTTTGCAGACGCTGCAGGCGGCGCGACCCATCGCCCAACAGGCGCCCCTGCACGCTATCCGACAGGCGTACTTTGAAGGCGAGGCGCACGCGCGACTCGGACGCCCAGACCCCGCCCACCAAGCGTTCCAAACCTGCCTGCAGCAACTCGCGCAAATCGAGGCGTTGCGCGGCGCGCTGCCCGAAGAAATCAGCCTCTACCTCAGTCAGTTCCGCGAGATGGTCGCCGCAATCGTCGGCTACTACGGTCGGCAAGGCGAATGGCGACGCGCATTTGAGTCGTGTCAGCGCGGTAAGGGCGTGGCGCTCCGATTGGCGTGGGATGCGCCGCGCGTCTATGCCGAACTGAGCCGCGCCGAACAGCAACGACTTAACGCGCTCCGCCAACGCTACGAGAACGCGCTCGCCCAGCAAAATCGCGCCCGTACCCCCGCCGAGCAACGACGCCTGCGCCGTGAGACCGAACGCCATCTTACCGCTTGGCGCAACTACCAACGCGCCCTGACAACGCGCTACCCACGCCTGCGCTGGCGACAGCCCGAACCGCTTCCCCCCGAACAACTGCCCCTCAATCAACAAACACTGCTGGTGGAATACGCGCTCGCCCCCGACCACATCACGATTGTCTGGGCGCGTCGGCGCAACGGGCGCGTTCAAATCGGCGGTTCTGTGCAGCGCGTGCCCCATGAGCAACTGCGAGCTGCGATTCAGAACCTACTGGACGCGCTGGAGCGCGAAGCGCCGATAGAAACCGTCCACCAGCAGGCGCGGAGGCTGTATCAGTGGCTAATTCGCCCCATAGAAGCCCAACTCGGCAAGATTACGCACCTGATTGTCTGTCCCGATGGCGATTTGCATGCCATGCCGTGGGCAGTTCTACTCGATGCGCAGGGGAGGTATCTGATTGAGCGCGTGGCTCTCGGCGCGTGCCCCTCAGCCTCCGCGTGGGCGACCGCCGAGCAGATGGCGCGCGGCAGACCTGCGCAGGGGCGTGCGCTGATTGCTGCTGTGTCGGAGTTTTCAGGCGCGTTGGGCGAGACGCGCGCACGGCTCAGCCGTCTGCCCGGCGCAACACGCGAGGCGCAGACAATTCAGCGTGTGTGGGGACCCAGCGTCCAAACGCTCTACAACCAGCAGGCGACTCGCGACGCGCTCACCACGCAGATGCCCACCGCCGCCGTGCTACACCTCGCCACGCACGCCGTGCCGAACCTGCGCATGCCTATGCTTAGCGCGCTCGCCGTATGGGGTAGGGGCGCGCCGCAGTGGTTCTATGCGCACGAGATGCTCCAAGTGCGCCTGAGCGCGCGATTGGCGGTGCTGTCGGCGTGTCGCACGGGGGTCGGCGTCAACACCGCCGACGGCGCGCTGGGCTTGCACTGGGCGTTCCTCGCCGCAGGCTGCCCCACCGTGCTGGCGACGCTCTGGCAACTGCCCGACGACGCCGCGCCCCTCTGGACGGAAGCCTTCTATACACAATATAAGACAGGCGACGCCCCCATCGACGCCTTGCGCCGCGCCTGCCTGAAACTGCGAACCAACCCGCGCTTCGCCCACCCGCGCTACTGGGGCGCATGGCAAGCCTTCGGCGCACGATGATAGACCCCTGTGCGTCGCAGGCAACCTGCAACGCTTTTTGAAGTAGGCGAGTCTTTACCATCGCAGGGGGCAGAAAGGAGATAAATAGACCGCCCCTTGCGAAGGAGGACATAGACTATGTCGAAGCGATTGACTGTCTTGCTCGCTTTTACAAGCTTGAGCGTCTTTTGTGCGCACGCGCAGTTAATAGGCGCAACGCATAATCTCGTGGTTGAGCACGGCGTCTACCAGGTGGGTCCAAACTCAGCGGTTCCTATTTACACGCCGCAGGGGTTTATGCTGACTCCAGGCGCAGGATATCCGATCGTGCAGAACCCGACGATAGTGAGCCAATCTGCTGTGAACTTAGTCACAGGTTCGCCCGGCTCTGCGTTCCTGAACTGGACTACTGCTCCTGTAGGTCAGTTTGGCGGCGCCACGACGAGAATGTTCTCGCAGGTTGCGCCAAACGCAGGGCGCATCTGGTGGACAGACTACACGATTCGCGATGTGCCCTCGAACGACGGTGTTGGCTCCTACAATGTGTCTGGAGGGGATGTGCTGTTCCAGAACGGTCCGATTGGATGGGCTGGGCGCGCGGGCATCTTCTTCCCCTTCAGAGGCTTTGCGACGGGACCCAACGCTTATGTCGCGGGAGCGATGCTGTTCGAGATGACTGTCTACAACGCGCTGAATGCAGTGGTCAACCAGTTTATTTTGGGCGTTCACTTTGGTTTTGACGGAGTGGGTGGGCGTCCGAATGGCGTGTTTGTGTACGGCACAACGCCTGCCTTTTGGGGTTGGCAGTTCAACGACTTTGGCAACAACTTTTCGGGCTACGGGCTGGCTTGGACGAATGTGGCTATCCCTGCAGGCGGCAAGGTGCTGTTAGAGGGACGGCTGACGCTCTTGGCAGACCCCGATTCAGGGATCGACATCACCGACCAGTTTGACAACTTACCAGAGGTGCTTGCGAATTTGCCCGACCTCGGCTACACGCCTGTTCCCGAACCTGCCAGCATGACCGCGCTGGGCGTTGGATTGCTGGCGCTGATAGCGCGTCGGCGTCGCCGCACGGCGTAATTCAAGGAGAGGCTGTCGCTCCTGCGTGGCTGGGGCGGTAGCCTCTCACCAACATCGCCTCTCGTCTCTCTCTGGCGCACATACGCAACCTCTGGGCAGGATTCGCGAGCGCCGTGTGAAATTATCTCCCCCATGCACGGAGCGGAGCGCACGCACGATACGCCCCTACCGCCACAGGCGGCGCGTGCCGAGAGCCGCGCAGGCTGGGATGCCTTCACGCGCAGGCTACGCTCACACTTGCGGTTTACGCTGGGTCTGTTGCCCGATTTGCCCCGCGCTCCCCTGCGCGTCCGACGCGCGGAGTCCTATCGCGGCGACGGCTTCCGAATCGAGCGGCTCGCGTTGGAGACGATGCCCAACTTCTATCTCACGGGCAGCTTGTTCGTTCCTGAGACGCCTGCCGACAAGCGCGC
>CALGZO010000109.1 GCA_937934465.1 uncultured Fimbriimonadales bacterium
ACTCCTCAGTGAACTGCCCGACGCAGCGGTGCAACGGTTCAAAGAGGTTAAACGGCTGAAAGCCGATGTGCAGGTGCACCGCTTGGGCAACATGATTAAAATCGTGCGCATCATTCCTGCAGAATAGGAGACGACCATGAAACTCATCACATCAATCGGTACAGGCAACTACTCAGAAGCGTTATATCGGCTGAATCCATCGTCGCCCGACATCAGGACGGCATATTTCCCTGTAGCTGTTGCTCAGTGGTTCAAGCCGCAGTCTGTCCATGTGCTGTTGACAAACGCCGCTCAAAATCACGCGAACTGGCAAAACTGTAAAACAGAGCTACAGCAGTACCTACCAGAAGAACACATCCACGAAGTATCCATCCCCGACGGCAAGAACGAGGCGGAGCTGTGGCAAATCTTCGAGGCGATTACCAGCGTGGTCAACGAGAACGACAAACTAATCATCGATATCACGCACGGCTTCCGCTCGCTGCCGATGCTCGCCCTGTTAGCGATTGCCTACCTGCGTCAGGTGAAGGGCGTGGAACTCCAAGCAATCCTGTATGGCGCCCGCGATTCGGAAGACGAGGACGGCATCGTTCCCGTGTTCGACCTCACGCCCTTCGTGAGTCTGCTGGACTGGCTCGCGGCTGCGAAAATCTTTATGGCGACAGGCAACGGGAGCGAACTCGCCGACCTGATGCGCCGAGCGCAAGCCGAGGCGTACAAAACGAACCAGCCCCAGCCGCCAAAACAGCTGATTAAGGTAAGCGATGCCGTCAAAGCCGTTTCTGAAAACCTGCTCACGAATCGCGTGCCTGAAATCCCCCCTGCTGTGCGCAAACTTGTGGAAGTGCTGGACGACGCCCAAACGCAGCAGGAGATCCGACAGTGGTTGCCGCCCTTGGTACCTCTGCTGGATCAGGTCAAGGCGAGCTACGCTCCGTTCGCAGAGGACACTCTTGAGGCTCAGGGGGAGTTGATTAAATGGTACGCCCACCACGGACACGCAGTTCACGCCATCACGCTGGCGCGCGAGTGGCTCGTCAGCTACGAGCTGGAGCAAAGCGGCGGCGACAAGATGGATGTCGGACAGCGTGAGCAGGTAAGTGAGGCTCTCAACGAACGCGCCAGAACGAACGACTTATCGCTCGTTGTAGAGGTGTGGAGAGAGCTGAGCGGTCTTCGCAACGACATCGCGCACTGCGGCTTCCGAGAAGGCAGTGCTAAAGCAAAAACCCTGCAAGCCGCCGCCGAGAAAGCGTATGAAAAGATTCACAAAATTCTTGAGGCGACGAGAGGCTCTTCTGGGCAGACTGTACAGGGAATGTAGCGAGCTTCCTAAGAGTTTCTCTGTCGTTGGCGAGGACGCCGACGCCTAATGTGGCGTCGGCGCGAACGGGGTTGCCCCCCTACACGCGCCGCGCGAACTCAAATCGTGCAGCGATGAATCCTCCAACCGACTGCACGCCTCTAACAATAGCGACAGGAGGAAACGATGCACATCTTCAAGGCGTTGATAGGAGCTTTGATGGGCATTTCGCTCGCGGCGTGTGAGACGCCCAGCGATCAGAGCGCGGAGAACACGGTCACGCCTCGCGAGGTGTACGAACAGCGCGAGAACGAGGATGTAGTAATCATCGATGTGCGCACGCCTGCCGAGTTCCGTACGGAGCGGATTAAGGAGGCGCAGAATAAACCGCTGGATCAGATTCAGCAGTGGGTGAAAGAGCTGCCTAAGGATAAGAAGGTCTACTTGGTGTGTCGTAGCGGCAACCGCAGTGCGCAGGCGCAGCGGATTGCACAACAGGCTGGATACGAGAACACCTACAACATGCAAGGCGGGATGCTCGCTTGGCGTCGTGAGGGGCTACCTGTCGTGTCGGGCGAGTAAGTGGCGTGCGTTGGCGTGGACTGCGTTCACAGTATCCACGCCAACGCGCGGTATGTAGTTAGTCCAGCGAGGCGCGCCAGACACGCCACGCGAATCGAGGTAGGTTGCGCACTTTTTTAATCTTACGCGGGTCTTGAATCAATCGCCAGAGCCACTCGCACCCTGTGCGTTGCATCCAGCGGGGCGCGCGTTTGACCACGCCGGCATACACATCGAAGCTGCCGCCCACGCCAATCATCACGGGCACGCCGAGCGCGTCGCGGTGCGCCCACGCCCACTTCTCCTGACGCGGCATGCCCATACCGATTAGCAGCACATCGGGGCGCGCGGCGGCGATTTGCGCAGTAATCGCAGGCTCGTCGGCGGGTTGAAAATAGCCGTGCTGCACGCCCACAATCTGCGCGTTGGGGTACTTCACGAGCAGATTCTGCGCTGCGCGTTCCGCCACGCCTGGCGCTGCGCCCAGAAAATAGAGCCGATAGCCCTTCTCGTGGCTCAGGCGCGTCAACTGCTCCACCAAGTCCACGCCCGACACGCGCTCAGGGAACGGTTGCCCCAGCCGTCGTCCTGCCCACAGAAGCCCTGCGCCGTCCGCCGTAATCAGCGACGCCCGCTCCAAAAGCGCACGGAACTCGGCGTCTTCCAGCGCAATCAGAACGGCGTTCGCGTCGGCGGTAATCACCAAACTCGGCTCGCGCCCTTGAATGAGCTGCTCAATCCGCTCTAACGCCTCCGCCATCCGCACCCGATGCACGCGCACGCCCAGTATCCGCGCCTCCTGCAACGCCGCCTCCCGCGCACCCAACACGCTCTCCATGCCACAGCAAGGATACCCCATCCGCCCCACATGTGCTATAATATAGAAGGCACACCCGAAAGGAGTTTCATCTATGCGAACCATTAGCGGAGTTTTGGGCGTTTTGACTTTGACGATTGGCGTCTACGGGCAGACGTTCGTGCATCAGAAACTGGGAGAGAACTTTAGGCAGATAGGAACAGGTATTCTCACCGAGAGCGGACTGCCCTTCTGGTCAGCAGAGGCGACTGCGGGCAATCTCGATGTGTTCAAAATCACGGGCAACAGCAACTTCACTGCTGCCCTGCTCGGCGCGAATCGGATTGCGAACCCTGTCGCCTATCATCCCACGGCGGGCTTGATGTGGGAAGGCAGCGGTTCGTCGCTTGGCTCAGGCAATACCGATGTGTTCGTGGAGACGGCGAACATCAGCGCGTCCGTGCTGGGCACAGGGCGCATTGCGTTCGGATTCAGGTTCACTTCCGCTGGGCAGCCAATCTGGTACGGCTCGGGCTCAAGCAACAGCAACCAGTTAGACATCTTTCGCGGCTCGACGAACCTCACGGCGAGCGTGTTAGGCTCCAGTCGCGACGCCGTGCCCACCGCGCTGAACGCGAACGATGTGCTGCTCTGGGACGGCGCAGGCTCCAACCTCGGCTTGAACCGCGATGTGTTCCGCACGAACTTGAGCAACCTGTCCACCACGAACCTCTCGCAAAGCCCGCTGGGCAGTAATCGGTTCGCGGTTGCCGTCGCGCTCAACGCCAATAACGACGCCGTGTGGTACGGCGCAGGCTCCAACAATGGCGACTACAACGATGTCTTCTTCAACGGCACGAATGTCAGCTTCCCCGTGATTGGCGGGGCGAATATCGCCAATCCGCGCGACGCCGTCGCCTTCGATGTCAGCGGCAACAACCTCATCTGGGCAGGACGCTCCGCGACGACCAGCCAGTTCTACGACTCGTTCGCCACCACCATCGGCGGCGGCACGACGAACATGAGCCAGTCCGCGCTGGGCAGCGGACGCGACAGCTACCCAGTGGACATCGAAGGCGCGTCGGTGCTGTGGGACGGCATCGGCGGCAACACGAATAACTACGATGTGTTCGTCACGCGCCCTAACCTCACGCGCAACCTCAGCTTGCTACGCTTCGGCGGCGGCGCCACGGCGGGCGTGCGCGAGGGCTACGGCGTCGCCGTCTTCTCCAACGGCAACGCTTTCTGGGTAGGCAAGCACAGCTCCACCAACAATAAGACGCACCTGTTCCACTACAACTGGACAAGCAACGCCAGCGCGAACTTGGTGCAGGAGGCGGTGGGCAGCCGCGACACGGAGGCAATCTACTTGGCGCACAACGGCGCGGAGCAGGTTTTGTGGGCAGTGCAAGATAGCGCAGGCACGAGATACGAGGTGTACCTCTCCACGCCCAATATCGCCACCACCCTGCAAGGAACCGTGACCATCGCGGGGTTCGCGGGCAACACCTCGCAAATCGCGCTCACCATCCGCCAGTACGACCCCTACACGGGCAACATCGCCGCTGCCCACACGGGCAACATGAACCCTGGCTTCACCTACTCGATCGCCGTGACGCCTGGCTTGTACGACGGTCTGCGCATCACCGCGCCGCGCTGCCTTGCACGCAACATCCCCGGCTTGCGCCGCTTGCTGGGGGCGACCACGCTCGACTTCAGCCTCACGCTCGGCGATGTGAACGGCGATAATGTGATCGACGACGCCGACTTGCTGGAGGTGCTGTTCAACTTCGGCAACAGCACGAACGCCCCCGCCGACCTGAACGGCGACGGCGTGGTGGACGACGCCGACCTGTTGATTGTGCTGTTCAACTTCGGCGCACAGGGCGACTGACCGATGCGTATCAGCTGCGCAGCGTACTCGTTCCGAGAGGCTCTGACCAAGCGCGAGATGAGCCTCTCGGACTTTATACGGCTCTGCGCGGAGATGGGGCTGGACGGCGTGGAGCTGACAGGCTACTACTTTCCCGACACGAACCGCGCCACGCTGAACGCGCTCAAGCGTGAGTGCTTCCGCTACGGGTTGGCAATCGCAGGTACGGCGACACGCAATCACTTCACCCACCCCGACGCTGAGGCGCGCAAAGCGGAGGTGAAGGGTGTGAAGCGGTGGGTTGACATCGCCGTCGCGCTGGGCGCGCCGATGCTGCGCATCTTCGCCGACAGGGGCATTCCGCAGGGCGTCCCCGAACGGCAGGCGTATGAGTGGTCGCGTGAGTGTATCGAGCAGGTACTGCCCTATGCAGAAGCGCAGGGCGTTGTGCTGGCGTTGGAGACCCACTGGGGCTTGACCGCCGACGCCGAACGCACGCTCCGCTATGTGCGCGACCTCAAGAGCGACTACTTTGGAATTCTGCTGGACGGCGCGAACACCCGCGAAAGCCACTACGAAATGATTGAGAAGCTCGCACCCTACGCGGTGAGCGTCCACGCCAAGACCCACGCACGCAACGCGAAAGACGAGTTCTTCGAGTTGGACTACGAGCGCATCTTGCGCATCCTCAAGGCGTCGGGCTACCGAGGCTATGTGGCGATTGAGTACGAATACACCGACCCGCCGATGCAAGCCGTGCCGCGCTTCGCGAAGAAATTGCTCACACTGCGCAATCGGATGAGTCGGTAGGAGAGTGGAGTTGGGCGTCGAATTGGCTACGCTTGTGAAATCGCGACACATTCAGGGAGCGTCGGCGCGATGAGCCTTGCTCTCACCCGTATCCGTCTGCACGGCTTCAAAACCTTCGCGCAGCGCGTGGAGATCGAGCTCGCCGCGCACCTGACGGCGGTGGTGGGTCCCAACGGTTGTGGCAAGAGCAACTTGGTGGACGCGCTCACTTGGGCGTTGGGCGAGGCGAATGTGCGCACGCTGCGGGCGCAGACGCCGACGGAGGTCATCTTCAACGGTTCGGCGGCGCACAAACCGCTGGGGCTGGCGGAGGTCTCGCTCTGGTTCAACAACGAGACGCGCTGGCTGCCCCTCGACGCCGACGAGGTGCAACTCACGCGCCGATTGTATCGCTCGGGCGAGTGGGAATGCTGGATTAATCGCACGCCTGCGCGCCTGCGCGACCTCGCCGACCTCTTCGCAGGCACAGGGCTGGGACGCGGCGGCTACGCCATCGTCGGGCAAGGCGACATCGACGCGCTGCTGAACGCTCCACCCGAAGAGCGACGCCGCTGGCTTGAAGAGGTCGCAGGCGTCGCTCTCTACCGCGCCCGACGCAAAGACGCCCTGCGCGACCTCGAATCGGCGCGACTGCACCTGACCCGCGTGGAAGATGTGCTGCGCGAGCTGGAACGGCAACGCGAGCCGATGCGCCAAGAAGCCGAGCGCGCCCTCGTGTACCGCGAACTGCAACGCCAACTGCACGCGCTGGAGACGACACACCTGCGCTACGAATATCACGCCCTCAGCCAGCGCATGCGCCTCGCCCACGCCGAACGCGAGGCACTGCGCGCCGAAATCCTGCAAACCGAACTCACGATTGCCGAGCAGGAGAGCCACGCCGACGCCTACGGACGCGCCATCGCCGAGCTGGAAAGCGCGATGGACACCCTCCGCGCCGTGCTGCAAAGCCAACTCACCGCCGAAGAACGCACACTGGGCGAACTGAGCCGACTCGATGAGCGCGAAAACGCCCTGCAAGAACTCGCGCGCGCCCTCCAAGACGAGACCGAGAGCCTGCACGCGCAGGAATCGGAACGCGCGGAGCGCATCGCCGCGCTGCAACACGCGCTTCAGAGCGTCGAACACGAAACACTAACGCTGAAACCCGCCATGGAGCAAGCCGAGCGCGACGCCCAAAGCCTTGAAGCCGAGCGCCGCGCGCTGGAGAACGCTTACCAAGCCGCGCTGCGCCAGCTGTCGGAGCAGGCGAGCGCGCGTCAGCAAGCGGAAACGCTCCGCGCCGACGCCCAACACGCCGAAACGCGCCTCGAAACGCTACGCCAAGAGACCGAGCAACTGCAAACGGCGCTGCGCGCCGTGCAAACCGAAGAGGACGCCCTGCACGCGCAAGCCGACGCGCTGGAAGCCGAGCAGGCGACGAGCGAGCGCGAGTGGCAACGCCTCACGCGCGAGGCGCAGCAGCGCACGCGCGCCGTCGAGACCCTACGCGCCCGCGTCCGCGCGCTGGAGAGTAGCCTGCAATCGGGCGAAGGCGCCAGCCCCGCCGTGCGCGCCCTGCTCCAAGCCGTGCGCAAGGGCGAGCTCCAGGGCGAGTACCTGCCCGTCGGCGCGGCGCTCGCCGTGCCCGAAGCCTACCAGCTCGCCGTCAACGCCGCGCTGGGCAACGCCGTCAACGATATCATCGTCCCCACCGAAGCCGACGCCCGCGCCGCCGTGCAGTGGCTGCAACGCAACCGCGCGGGCAGGCTCACCTTCCTGCCGATGGATTTGCTGCAGCCTCGCGCCCCCAGCAAGCCTGTCCAACGCGCCGACGGCGTGGTCGGCGTCGCCGCCGACCTGGTGCAGTACGACCCGCGCTACGAGCCTGCCATACGCCACCTGCTGGGGCGCGTGCTGATTGTCGAGACGCTGGAGCAAGCGACAGAGCTGGTGCGCACGCTGCGTCGTCAGGCGCGCGGCGGCGACTTCTCGCGCATCGCCACGCTGGACGGCGCAGTCGTGCAACTGAGCGGCGCCATCACAGGCGGCGCATACGCCAACGAACGCAGCACCCTGCTCCAACTCAAAGCCGAACTCGACCGCGCCCGCGCCGAACTGCACGACGCCGAAAACGCACGCGAATCGGCAGAGCGCACGCTGGAGACCTACCGCGCCGCGCACTTCGAACGCCAACACGCGCTGGAGACGCTCCGACGCCGACTGCGCGAGACCGCCCAAACGCGCCTGCGCCTCGAAGCCGAACTCAAACAGCGCGCCCGCGAAGCCGAACACCACACGACGCTACTCCAACGGGCGCAGGCACAGCTGACGCAGTTGGAACGCCTGCTGAACGCGCCCAGCGACGCCGATTTGCCCGCGCTGGAAGCCGAGCGCGAACGCCTGCAACGCGACTACGAAACGCGCACGCGCCAACTCGCCCAGCAACGCGCCGCGCTCCAGCACTTGGAGACGCGACGGCGCGAGCTGACGCGCCAACTCGAAAGCGAGCAGCGCGAACTAACCCAGTTGCAACAGCGACGCCACAGCCGCGCCGAACGGCTGCAAACGCTCCATCAGGAGACCGCGCAGCTCCACGCCGAGCGCGCCCGCGCCCACGCCGAGCGGCGGCGCATTCGCGCCCAAATCGAGCGCGCCCAAGCCGAACTCGACGCCCGACGCGCCGAACGCCAAGCCCTGCTTGAACAGAGCTTCGCGCTGAACGACCGCATTCGCGCCCTGCGCAGCGCATTGAGCGAACGCGCCGAACGCGAACGGCAGTTAGACCTGCAGATAGCGCGCGGCGAGGTGAAGCTCGCCGAGTTGCAGGAACACTGGGCGCGCCTCATGCCGCACGAACCGCTCCCCGACAGCGACGAACCGCTGCCCGACAAGCCGCCCGTCGCACGCGCCGAGCTCGAACGGCTCCGACGCGCCCTCGCCGACATGGGCGAGGTGAACCTTGCCGCCGCCGACGAGTACGCCCGACTCTCCGAACGGTTCCAACACCTCGAACGCCAACGCGCCGACTTGGAGCAGACCTGCGCCCAGCTGCAGCAGCAGCTCCGCGAAATCGACGCGCACGCCCGCGAGCAGTTCCTCAAGACCTTCGAGGCGGTGCAGGGCGCGTTCCAGATGCGTTTCCAGCAGCTGTTCGAGGGGGGTCAGGCGGCGTTGACGCTCACCGATGAGCGCGACCCGCTCGCCGCAGGCGTCGTCGTGGAGGCGCAGCCGCCCGGCAAACGCCGCCAACGGCTCGAACTGCTCTCGGGCGGCGAACGCGCACTGACCGCCATCGCCTTGCTGTTCGCCTTCAGCACGGTCAAGCCCAGCCCGCTGATGATTTTAGACGAGGTGGACGCCGCGCTGGATGGGCGCAATGTGCAACGCTTCGCCGACTACCTCAAGCAGATGGCGAACGGCTCGCAGATTCTAATTGTAACGCACAACCCCATCACGACGGCGGTCGCGCGTCAGTGGCTCGGCGTGTCGATGACGGGGGGCGTCTCGCGTGTTGTGCCCTACACCCCGCCCGAGTCGCTGCTGGAGTCGGAGCTGGTGGAGCGGCGTCGCGCGATTATCCAGCCCGCCAGCGAGACGACGCCCCAGCCATAGAGCCAGCCGAGCGCCCAGCCTGCCAGCACATCCGAGGGATAATGCACCCCCACATAGACGCGCGACAGCCCGACCATCAACGGCAACCACCCCAGATAGAGCAGCGCGCGAACGCCCCACAACGCCGTCGCCACGCCCGCCAACGCGCTCATGTTCGCCGCATGCGCCGACGGGAACGAACCCGAAGTGAGCTTGCCCGTGATTGCCTCAATCGGCAGCGCCACGCACGGACGCTCGCGACCCACCCACGCCTTCAGCAAGTCGCAACTCTCGTTCGTCAAGATAAGCACGGGCAGCAGCCACAGCGCGAAGGCGCGCGACTTGCCCCCACGCCAAAGCAGGTAGACCCACAACGCCAACGCGCCCACACGCCCCCAAACCGTCTTCAGCGCGTCGGAGAAGAACACCATCACGGGCGTCAGCCACTCGGAGCGCCACCCCTCGAATATCCAGTAGAACAGGCGCGTGTCGAGCTCGTGCATCGGCTACTCCTGCGCGCCGAGCCGTTCGCGACAGAGCAGCAGCGCGTGTTCCAGAGTCTGCTCCTTGCTCCAGCCGTCGTTTTGGAGGATGATAGCGTCGGGCGCGGGTCGCAGGGGCGACTCGGCGCGGGCGGCGTCGCGCGCGTCGCGCTCCAGTATCTGTTGCAGGATGACTTCGTAGGGCGCGTCGATGCCCTGCTGTTGCAGTTGCTGTTGGCGTCGTCGGGCGCGCTCTTGGGGCGAGGCGTCCAAGTAGATTTTCACCGCCGCCTCTGGGAACACGACGGTGGTGGTGTCGCGCCCTTCCGCCACGACGCCGTGCGCCTGCGCTGCGATTGCGCGCTGCTGCTGCACCATCACGCGCCGCACGCCTGAATGCACGGAAATTCTCGACGCCAAGTCGCTAATTTCGGGTGTGCGTATCGCTTCCGACACATCCTCGCCGTTGAGCAGCACGCGCGTCGCATCGCCCTGCGCAACCAGCTGGATTGCCGCCTGCTGCGCGAGTTGGGTCAGCGCGTCGGCGTTGTCGGGGTCTATCCCTGCGCGCTGCGCCGCCAACGCCAACGCGCGATACATTGCGCCCGTATCCAGGAAGAGGAACCCCAGCGCGCGCGCCAGCCCACGCGCCAAAGTGCTCTTGCCCGAACCCGCAGGTCCATCGATGGCGATAACGGTCATCCCACCTCCGAGCGAACGCTCTGCAGCTGCTCGGCAATCACTTCCAGCAGCAGCTCCAGCTCCTCCTCCAGCGGCGGTAGGTGGCTGGGATGGAGCGCGTGGACATCCAAGCCTTCCAGATAGCGTCGGAATCGGCGCACTTCGAGGGCGGGTCCGCGCACCTCAGCGGCTGCCAGCACCTCCTCGGCGGGCTGCTCCAAGATTTCGTCAGCGCGGTCGGGTTCCTCGCGCAGGGTGCGCACCAGCGCGGCGGTCTCGCCGCTGGTGAGCTCCTCGTCGCGGATTTTCTCCGCCAGGCGCGTCTGCAGCTCGGGGTCGTCCAACTCCAGCAGGCTGCGCGCGTGGCTCTCCGTGATACTGCCAGCAGGCGGGCGACCGCTCGCGGCAATCACCTGCTCGCCCACCTCTTCGGGCAACTCCAGCAGCCCCAGCCAGATGCCTATCGTGCGCTCGCTCAGCCCCAGCAACTGCGCCAACTCGCGATGAGTCAACTTGCGGCTCTCTTTGAGGTTCTTCAACGCGCGCGCTTTGTCTATCGGCGCGAGGTCTTCACGCTGCAGATTCTCAATCAGCTGCTCTGTGGTCACCGCGTCGAGGTCGAGCTGTTTCACGATGCAGGGGATTTCGGTCAGCCCTGCGATTTGCGCCGCGCGCCAGCGTCGCTCGCCCGTGACAATCTGGTAGGTCGCGCCGTCGGGCAGCAATCGTACCGTGATGGGGTTGATGATTCCGTAGCGTCGGATGCTCTCCGCCAAGCCCGCCAAGCTCTCCTCATCGTAGCCCCGACGCGGCTGGTCAGGGTCTTCCACAATCTGGTCAATCGGAATAAACTTGACCTCCATATCTTGCGCCTCCTGCCCAGAGTATACCTTATAAGCAAAATGCACTTAGGTTCCTAACTTCCGTATCTCGCGCTCTTGAAGATTCAAAAACATCCACTTCTCTTCTGAGAAATCTCTGTTGGAGAACGGTTTTTACGCTTTACTGTAGATGCTTGGCATTTTCTTTGGCGTTATGAAGGGTTGGGCGACCTTTTAGTACTAACGCGAGCGCCGCGAACGGGAACTGCCGCCGCGCCTGCCAACGCTAAACGCTATTAGATTTGGAGAGGAAGCTGTTTACCTTTAGTACCAGAACCATAAACTTCCTCAAGAAACTTTTCGAAGCAATTTTCTGGAGATCGGGGAGAATTCCCTTTTTGTTGTAGCAGCTCATACAAGTACCTGCACGAGGGGAAGTACTGGTACACTTTATCTGGAGCGTATAAACTGATACCAACGAACTGCGCAAGGGCGCGCGCCTTACAGTTATAACGGATGATTTTTATAATTTCGTGTTTTTTGTCCTTTTTATCAGAGGAACCACTGGACTCGCCGCCTGACTGCTGAACAGGGCGACTAATCTGAGATACTTTTTTGTAGAAGATATCCGTGAAGCCGATTAGTTTATTTTCAGCCAGACGCAGAACCTCTTCACTAATCTGCTTGTCCGCTTGCCTAATAGTCACGATGTAGAGCCAGTTGTAGAAAGCACTCCGCGACTCTTCGTTATATCCGTACACAGCAGGGAACTCTTTTTGGAGGGAACCAATCCTAAGGCAGAACTTTTTCAGCTGTCCCAGCTCGGCGCTTTTCAGATTCGCTTCCTTTTTAGCCTTTCGGCTGCCTTTTACTCCCTTCGGTTCACTCTCCTGCAGCGACAGCAAGTCTACGCATTCGCAAGGGTCTCC
>CALGZO010000110.1 GCA_937934465.1 uncultured Fimbriimonadales bacterium
ATTCTTGGCGTCGCAACACCCCTGTTTCCACCAATAGAACCCGCGACGACAAGGATGTCGTCGCACCTGCCGACGAACAACACTGGTGCGACGCCATTCTTGGCGTCGCAACACCCCTGTTTCCGCCAATAGAACCCGCGACGACAGGAATGTCGTCGCACCTGCCGACGAACCGTGCTGGTGCGACGCCATTCTTGGCGTCGCAACACCCCTGTTTCCGCCAATAGAACCCGCGACGACAAGAATGTCGTCGCACCTGCCGACGAGCCTCGCTTGGACACGAATGTCCAAGCCACGGATGCCCCTTTCTCGAACATACTCTCTACAAACTCACAGAGCCTGCCCCTCCACTTCCGCCCCACAGATGCCCATAATTTCACTTGATGAGAGCGTTCAATCCGAACGACCAAGCGAGCGGGCTGCGCGCGGCGGTGCAGGCGCGTCGTCTGCCTGTGCTACCCCCACCGCCCTGCCTCTACGCCGATTTCCTACTATTCAAGGGCGCGTGTCCGCAGTTGCCGCCCGCTGTGCTAATCTGGCACTGGCGCGACGCCCCCACGCCCGCCGTCGGATGGGACCTGCAGAGCCGTCTCCATGTGGTGGGCAGCCCCACGCAGTACGATTTGGCGGAGCTGCAACGCTGGCGCGTCCTCTTCCCCCAGTGGCGACTCATCAGCAAGCGATTGGAAACCCTGCTGATCGCCGACATCGCTTGCTTATGGCTCACACCAGGCGTGGAACTAATTCCGCGCTTGCAGACCCTGCTCGGATGGCTCTCCAAAAAACGACCGCAAATGCCAATAATTCTGACAGGAATCGGGAGCGGCGCTGCCCAGAGACTCCAAATCTGGGCACAGGATAGGTATCCTCTATTGAACCTGAGTCCCTCGCAGGAGCTCACGGAGCGACCCACGCATGGCTACTATCGGCTGTTGCGCATCGGGGCGTCCCGTCGAGCGACTGCACCTGAGCCGAACGCAAGATTTACGAACCGATAACATACGGAGGTTTTAAGCATGCATGAGAGTGTCTATCGTATATTGATGGTTGCGGCGGAGGTTGCGCCGTTAGCGAAGGTTGGCGGACTGGCGGATGTGGCAGGCGCACTGCCCAAAGCCCTCAACGCGCTCGGACACGAGACGCGCGTGCTGATGCCCGCCTATCCGATGATTCTCAACGATTCCCGTTGGCAAATAGAATCTCTAACTCAGTTCGAGGTTGCTATCCGCCCTGACTGGACGGAGACCGCGTTTGTCAAGCGGCTCACGCTGCCGAGCGGACTGCAAGTCTACCTGTTGCAGGTGGGCGACTGGTTCGCCAATGCGGTCGACTCGGCGACGCTGTATGCGGTCGACCCACGCGCGTATGTGGCGTTCGCCCGCGCCGCTACCGAGTGGCTGACCCGACATGCCGACTGGACGCCGCAAATCGTTCACTGCAACGACTGGCACACGGCTTTAATCCCTGTCTACTTGCGCGTGTTGCGCGGCGAACGCGCCGACACGATGGCGACCGTGTTCACCATCCACAACTTGGCGTTTCAGGGCGTGTTTGAGCAGGACTTCTTTGCCACGCTGGGGCTGCCCGACTATCTGTTCGATGTTGAGGGCTTAGAGTTTTACGGCAAGGTAAATCTGCTCAAAGGCGCCCTGCTCTACAGCGACCGCATCAACACGGTTAGCCCCACCTACGCCGCGGAGATACAGACGCCTGAGTACGGCGAGCAGTTGGAGGGACTGCTGCGCCGTCTCGCTGACGAGCGACGCCTATCGGGCATCCTGAACGGCATCGATTACGATGAGTGGAACCCTGCGACCGACCCGTACATCGCCGCGCACTACTCCGCCGAGCAGCCGCAGGGCAAAGCGACCTGCAAAGCCGCGCTGCAGGAAGCGTGCGGCTGGCAGCCCGACCCGACCAAGCCCGTCATCGGGCTGGTCTCGCGCCTCACCGACCAGAAAGGGTTAGACCTAATCAAGGCGTTGGGCGCGAAACTGCTGCAGATGCCCCTCCAGCTGGTGGTTCTCGGCGCGGGCGACCCTGCCTACGAGCGGTTCTTCCGCGCCCAGCACAAACGCCACCGCGCCAAGGTACACGCGACTATCGGCTTCAATAATGCGTGGGCGCACCAAATCTACGCAGGCGCGGATATGTTTCTGATGCCTTCGCGCTTTGAACCGTGCGGATTGGGACAGATGATTAGCCTGCGATATGGAACAATCCCCATAGTGCGACAGACGGGCGGATTAGCCGACAGCATCACGCCGTATGACCCGTTGCGCGGCGTGGGCAACGGCTTCGTGTTCCGAGAGTATAAGCCGAACGCGCTCTACGAGGCGATACGCCAAGCGGTGGAATCGTTCGGCGATGCGTCGGCGTGGCAAGCGCTCGTGCCGCGCGTGATGCGTCAAGACTGGTCGTGGCGTCGTTCGGCGGACGCCTACGCCGCGCTTTACAGCGAGGCGCTGGAGACGCGCACTGCGCACAGCCGCGCCTATACGCCCTGACAGTCGCCTATCCAGGCGCGACGGATGCCCCTGGAGGAACGCATGATGCGGCATGAACTGGACCATCGTGCCCCGCATTACAGGCGGGCTGGGCTGTATGCTCGTGTTGACCCTCGGCATCGCGGCAGGGGTCGAACCGCTGGTTTGCACCATACGGGGTCTCATCGGCGGTATGGTCGGCTGGATTGCTGGCGCGCTCTGGGCATATGTGATGAGCCAACTCACGCCGACCGAGCCACAGCCCGCCGCCAAACACGAGCCACAGCCCAGCGCAACCGACGAGCCGCCAGCAGAAGACCAACAAACCGCCGCCTAACAACTTCGGATAGAGGGAGGTACTGGCTATCATGATGGACTCATTCCAAACCCAAGAAGCGTGGAAACAGTTCAAAATCTACGGCGACGCTTCCGCACGGGAGCAGCTGATTCGTCAATACGCGCACTTGGTGAAAATCACGGTCAACCGTATCGTGCCCTACCCCCCCAGCGGTATGGAATGGGAAGACCTCTACAGCTACGGCGTGATGGGGCTGATACGCGCAGTGGACATGTACGACCCCACGCGCAATGTGAAGTTTGAGACCTATGCGATTGCGCTGATTCGCGGCGCGGTGCTGGAGGCGTTGCGCTCGGAAGACTGGGTGCCCCGCTCCGCACGCGATAAACTGCGCCAACTCGAACGCATATGGGTGCGTCTGGAGACCAGTCTCGGACGCCCGCCCACCGACGAGGAAGCCGCCGAAGCGCTCGGCGTCTCGACCGCAGAGTATCGCCAGTTGCTTATCGACTACGCCCGCACGAACACCATCTCGCTGGAAGCGTGTCTGGTTAATGGCGACGACGAGGAGAACGGCTCGCTGCTGGACAGCCTCGCCCACACGGACGACCCTTACGAGGAACTGCTGGAGCGCGAGCAGACCCGCGCACTCACGCAAGCCATCGAGAACCTCGCCGAGCGCGAACGGACAGTCATCCAACTCTACTACTACGAAGGGTTGACCTTCAAAGAGATTGGGCAGGTGATGAACATCTCGGAGTCGCGCGTGTATCAGATTCACACGCGGGCGTTGGCGCGCCTGCGCGAGCAGCTGTGCGGTTCCGCCGTTGATCCGAACCCTCCAGAGGCAGGCTGACGCGCTCGCTCACGCCGCCATCCGATCCCGACCTGACTGCTTCGCCTGATAGAGCAACTCGTCGGCGCGTTGGAACCACTGTTCGGGCGTCTCGTGCGGCTGCAGCTCCGCCACGCCGATGGAGACCGTGATGCGCAGCGGCTCGCCGTCGGGGATAACCACAGGTTCGCGCCGCACGAGGTCGATAATCTGCTGCGCAATCTTTTGGGCGTCGCGCAGGGCGGTCTCGCGCAGAATGACGGCGAACTCCTCGCCCCCGTAGCGCGCCACGAAGTCGCTCTTGCGCTTGCACACGCGCACGAGGCGCTCCGCCGTCGCTCGGAGCGCCTCGTCGCCCGCCGCATGCCCGTAGGTATCGTTCACCTGCTTGAAGTGGTCGATATCGACGAGCAGCAGCGTGGCAGGATACTGAAACAGTCGGTTCACGGCGACGGTATGCTGCAGGCAGCTCTCGAAGGCGCGACGGTTATAAAGGTTGGTGAGTGGGTCGGTGGTGCTTTCGCGCCGCGCCTGCTCAAGCTCGCGCATCAGGTGATGTACCTGCCCTTGCAGTTGCTGGAGCGTCTCGCGTTGGCGTCGCTCGCGCTTCTCGATTACTTGCGTGATGGACTGCAGTGTCTGGCGCAGGGCGCGGATGTCCAGCGTATCGGCTTGCTGGCTCAGTTGGCGCACCTGCTGATGGATGAGAGCGTCCTCCTGCGCCTCCTCTTGGGTCATCGCGGCGAGCGCGTTCAACAAGTGCCACACCATATCGCGCAGGTCGTTCAAGTGCCCTTCCACCAGCAGCCGTTCATCTTGGCGTTGCTCGCGCACAGTGGGCAGGATTGCGCTGAACTCTGCCACGCGCGCCTGCTCACATAACTGCTGGAACAGGCGTCGGGTCGCCTCCGCGCGCCGACGATGCGTCTCAAAAGCGTACTCGCCCAGTGTCTCCAGTATCGCCGTCAACAACTCGCGCTCGTACGGCGCTTCGCCATCCGTGAAACGCCGAAGCCATATCTCCAACCAACCCACACAAAGTATTATCGGCGCGCAACGCCATTTTCTTGGATAGGCTGGCAGCTGTTCAACTTCGGCGCGACCTGCGGCAGCAACAACTAAGTTAGGGGTAATATGCCCCGTTCGTCGAGCGCGGCTTTGAGGGCGCGCATTAGGCGCAGTTCCCCCGCGCCGAGCGGCGAACGGGGCAACTCCCCGTCCGAGTGGGCGCGCAGCCAATCCGCGCCGTTCAACACGCGATATTTCGCCTGTAGCGTCCGCACGCGCTGAATCAGCGTCTCGCTCAGCCCGCTCGCATCGGCTGCGACATACAGCACGCCGCTGCCCGCGTGCGCCACTGCCGAGACGCCCTGCAGTTCCGTCCAGCGCGCCATCGCCTCGCCCACCTCGTTGGGGCGCAGGAAGATTTGTATCAGCAGCGGATGCGTGCGTGGGGCGAGCCAATCGCGCAGGTGTGCGAGTTGCGTCGCGTCAATCGGCTCGGCTGGGTAGCCCTGCGCGTGGAGCTGCTGAACCTGCCACGCCACGCCTTCGGGTCTGCCAGAGAACTCCATCCAGACATACGGCAAAGGCGGCGAGGTATCTGTTTCGGGTTGCGTTTGCGGTTCAGGCGAGGCGAGCGTGCGGGGTGGTGCAAGCGTGGGCGCGTCCATCACCCCTACTCCGCCGTAAACCGTCAGCGTGCGTGGGCGCGACAGCCGCTCGGAGGTCGCCCCCACCACTGTCAGGGGTTGCTGCGAGGTCATCTCGCCCCACTCCCACGCCACCTGCGACACGGCGCGTAGCCCAGATAGCCCCTGAAACGCTCCGCCGCGCAACGCCGCGACGCTAATCCCGTCAGGTTGGATAGGCAGGCGCATCAGCGACGCGAGCGTGGCGGGCAGGTCTTGCCAAGTGGTGAACCAGCCGACCGCATCGAACTGCGCAGGCTCAGGCTGCACCTTGAGCGTAATCTCTGTAATCACTGCCAGCGTGCCCCATGCGCCGCATAGCAGACGGTGGAGGTCGTAGCCAGCGACGCTCTTAACCACCTTCGCGCCGCTTTTGAAGGCAACGCCGTCGGGCAGCACGGCGCGTAGCGCCAGCAATCGGTCGCGCGGCGTCCCGTACCTGTAGCGCCACGAACCCGAACGGTTGCTCGATACAATCCCACCGATAGTCGCCTCCGTCGGCAGCGCAGGGTTCCACGGCAGGTACTGGTTATGCTCGCGCAGCACATCTTGCACTGCTTGAAGCGTCATGCCTGCGCCGACAGTCAGCACCAAGTCTTGGGGCGAGTAGTCTACCACGCGGTTCAGGCGGCGCGTGCTGAGCAGCCACCAAGGGCGTTCGTGTGGGCTGAGATGCGTTAGGTGTGTGCCGTTGCCGGCGACGATGCATGGCGCGCGCACGCCCTGCGCATACTCCATCAAGGCGCACACCTCCGCCTCGCTCTCTGGCGTCACAACAGCGGCGGGCAGGGCGTCGCCTATTCGGTACGATTCGGCATCCTCGCCTATGCCCGCCGCGCCCACTATCGCGTAAAGACCTTCACGCATATCCTTCGTGGCTTGGACATTCTTGTCCAAGCGCAGGTGCGACGACATTCTTGTCGTCGCAGCGTCTGTCGGCAGGGACGCTGACGCTACAGTGGCTTGGACAATCTTGTCCAAGCGCCACTCGTCGGCGGGGACGCCGACGCTACGCCCCAGTGGCTTGGACATTCTTGTCCAAGCGCCATTCGTCGGCGAGGACGCCGACGCTACGCTTTGCACGGACAGGAATGTCCGTGCTACAGTGGCTGGGACAGTCTTGTCCAAGCGCAGGTGCGACGACATTCTTGTCGTCGCAGCGTCTGTCGGCAGGGACGCCGACGCTACGCTTTGCACGGACAGGAATGTCCGTGCTACAGTGGCTGGGACAATCTTGCCCCAGCATCAGCCGTCAGCGGGGACGCCGACGGTACGCGCGTGGCTTGGACATTCTTGCCCCAGCATCAGCCGTCAGTAGCGACGCCGACGGTACGCGCGTGGCTTGGACATTCTTGTCCCA
>CALGZO010000111.1 GCA_937934465.1 uncultured Fimbriimonadales bacterium
GAGCTGCAAGCGCGCGCACGCGCCATCTTAGACCTCGCGGAGCAATCGGGCGAACAACTCGCCGCGCTGGAGCCTTGGTTTCTCACCTTGCTCTATCGCCAGCCTCTTGAGGCGCTGCGCGTGGCGGAGCGCGCGCTCCAGCTCGCCCAGCACGCGCTCGGACAGGAACGCGAAGCCGAGTGGCGCTACCGCCGCGCGCAGGCGCTGTTAGAGATGGACGACTACGACAGCGCCCTCGCGCAAGCCGACGAGGCGCGCCGCGCCGCCCTCAAGATGGGCAACCAGTGGCTGATTGCCAAAGCGTGGCTGCTCCACGCGCAGGCGCGACGGCTCCAGAACCGCCTGCCCGACGCTCGCGACGCCATCCAACAAGCCATCCCCTTCGTGCGCACCCTGAACCTGCCTGAACTGGAATGTGAACTTGCGATACTCCAAGCAATCGCCCCGCCCGAAATAGACGCCGATAATGCAGAACGCGCCGTGCAGATTGCCCAAGCGTGGGGACACGCGCTCTATCGTGGGTGGGCGCTCATTCTGCGCGGACGCGCGTGCAACCGACCAGCAGATACGGAGCAGGGCGAGCTGCTCCTTGCGGAGTACGGCGCGCCGCGCCTGATGCTCGCCGTGAAGCCCTCCGAACTCTCAGGCGCCCGCAACGAAGGCTGGGATATCTATATTCAACTGCTGGGCGACTACACGCTCCGCTACCGAGACGCCGTGATGCCACGCAAGCGGTGGGCAAGCCCCCGCGCACGCGCACTGTGCGCCCATCTCATTTTGCAAGGCGGCGCGCCCACCGAAATGTATACGCTGCTGGAGCAACATTTCCCTCACTTAGACCCCGACAAGGCGCGCGTGAACCTGCAAACGGTCATCTCGGCGGCGCGACGCTCCCTACGCCAAGCGTTCGGCGAGTCCGCAGGCGACTGGATCCACTTCGAGAACGGTCTCTATCGCTGGAACCCGCCGCACACTTGGAACACTGACCTTCGGGCGTTTGAGGCTGCTGCGCAGGACGCGCTGAGCATCGCCAACCCCGACGAGCAACTCGCACGCCTGAGCGAAGCCATCCAACTGTATAAGGGCGACCTGCTGCCAGAGTTCGCCGACGAACCATGGTGCGCCTTGGCGCACCAGCGCGCGCGCGTGCTGCTTGTGGAATGTTTGCTGGCGCGGGCGCAACGCCTGCTGGTGAAAGGACAACTCAATAACGCCTTCGATGACTGCGAACGCATCCTGCGCATAGACCCCGCTGACGAGAACGCGCTGCGCCTGATGCTGGAAACCTGCCGACGCTTGGGGCGACCGCGCGACGCGCTCCCGTTCTTTCAACAAGCGCAACGCGACGCGCCCGATACGCTGTCCCCCGCAACAGTGGCTATACTCAAAGACCTCTCTTTCAGCAGCTAAGCCCCACTTTTCAGTGGATTTTCAGTGCCTTATCGTATCCTTCGGGTGTACGGAGGTGCGAGATGGCGCACAATACAGACTGGTACGAACATCGGCTGGAGCAATATCAGGAGCGCGAGTTGACGCAGTGGCTGGAGTTCGCAGAGAGTTTCGCCACGCGGTGGCTCTATCGGCGAAACGGGGCGAACCCAACGCCCCTGAACCAACAGGACTTGGAAGACATCCTGAGCGAGGTGCGGATTGCCGTGCTGCGCTTCAAACTGCCTGAACACGCCGAGTGCTGGAAACCCTGCTTGACAGGCTTCGTACAGCGCGTGTGCGAGCGTTCCTACATACGCGCTGTACGCAGTCGGAATCAGTGCCTGTCGTTGGAAGAATTGCCTGAAAACTTGCACCCACAAATCAGCGCGCCCGTCGACTCGTTGAATGACGAGGCGTTCTTACGCTGTGTAGCGGCAGTTTTACGCACGATGCCCCCTCATCACGCTGCAGCGTTCGTGTTGGCGCTGGAGACGGAATGGGCGCAAGCACTAACAGGGCACGGCGCGCTCGGCGAACACTACACACAATACGCCTCACTCGCGCCCATGCCTGACAAAGCCATCGCGCAGATTTTGAACCTCACGCCGCGCGCTGTTATCCGCGCACGCCAACACGCACGCGAGAAACTTCGAAAGACGCTTTCGCCAAACGAGTGGTAGGGCGCAGTGCGACTGACTGTGCAATCAGGGCGCAAAACTCGTAAAAATACTTGCCTCTACGCCCCATTTTGGAGCCTGCGCGAGTCTATCATGTATGGGGAACCTATGCTTCCCACACACTAAACGAGGAGGTTTATCTATGAAAGGCAAGCTCTTTGCAACGCTTGGGCTGTTGCTGGGCGCGTTGGCATTCGCGTCCGCGCAATATACAATCAACCACCTACGCAGCTACACACTTGCTGACCTGTTCGATGGTTCGGAGAACGGCATCGGCAGCAACATCGGCGATGTGGCGTTCGACGGCACGAACCTCTATGTGGCAGGCTATCACACCACAGGCGGCTTGCAAACTGTTGGCATGGCGCGTATCAGCAACTTTTATACTGCTGGCAATTTCGTTGCCAGCAACTCCACGCTCACACCTGCATGGAAAGTGCAGCTCAGACAAGACGGCGGCTCGCGCGACACGCGCCTTGTGTACTACAAC
>CALGZO010000112.1 GCA_937934465.1 uncultured Fimbriimonadales bacterium
CAAGAGGAGTTTCAAGGCAGCTTCAGCCTGCCTTGGCGCTGGTGTGTCCCCAATAACACGCCTGTTAACACCGAAGACCCCGATCGCTACGAGATTACCAGCGACACCTACGATGTCTACATGCAGCTCGGCACGCTGACCTTGAACGGTAATAACGCTCGCAATATCGCCACGGTGCGTGTCGCGCCTGCGCAACCGGGCTGGTATGTGGAGACCAAGCTTACTCTGGACCTTGGCGGCGCGTCAGGCGCGTATATCCAAGCAGGTCTCATCTGGCTCCAGCACGCTGATCGGTACTACACCTATCATTTAGTGCTGAACCCGTTCAACGGCAATCTCTTCTTGGGCACAGCGCAGGAGACTTTTGAAAACGGCGCGCCTGTGTTTCGCGCGGGCGGAGCGGGGTCAAATGAATGGAATCCCGCGCTCAACACCGTCATCCTGCGCATCCAAGACCGCTCCGAGAACTTCGATAACGACCCCAACAACGACATCCCTGTCGGGCGCTTCTTCGAGGTCTGGTATGATAACAACGACGGCAACGGGATGCGCTGGTTGATTACCGTGCCGACCGCCCTGTCTGGATATCCGGGTTGGGAGTTTATGACTTCTATCTCGACAGCCTTGCAAAACGGCGGTCGGGTTGGGCTGTACACGGATATTTCGGGCTACACGGGCGAGGGTGTGCCTGTAGCGCGGTTTGACTACTTCCGCACGAATCTGTCCGTGTTGCCTGCAGGGGATGTGAACGGCGATTGCGTTGTGGATGACGCTGACTTGCTCGCGGTGCTGTTTAGCTTCGGCGCGTCGGGCGAGTGCATGGACGAGGATGTGAACGGCGACGGTGTGGTGGACGACGCCGACTTGTTGACCGTGCTGTTCCAGTTCGGGAGCGGGTGTTAGCGATGCGGGGCTACGGTTCGCGGGCGTATCGGGTACGCGAGTGGGTGTTGGAGCAGGCGCGGGCAGGTCGCCTGCGCGCGGGCGACCGCCTGCCTGACCCGCACGCGCTGGCGAGTGCGCTGGGCGTGAGCCTGCTGACGGTGCAGCGCGCCCTAAGCCAGATGGCGGCTGAGGGGCTGGTAACGCGCCGACGCCGCGCAGGCACCTTCCTCGCCGATGCCGTCCGCGAACTGTACCCCGCTGCACCCTTGCGAATTGCCCTGCTCCTGCCCAAATCGATGGGCGATGTGAACGCCGACTTCTATCTGGGCAATCTGTATCAGGGGATTCAGCAAGCACTGGCAGAGTGTGAGGCGACCCTTGCGTGGTATGACTATGAGACGCTCCATCAGGCGGGGCTGGAAGGGGTGGCGGGCGCACTGGCAATCGCGCCGCCACTAAGCCGACTACACGAACTTCAACAACTCAACGCGCGGGTTCCTGTAGTGGTGGTGGGCGCAGCGGCAGCGCTCTGGGGCATCGATTCGGTCGCGTGCGACAACGAGACGCCGATGTACGAAAGCGTGCAACGCCTTGCGCAACTGGGACACCGACGCATCGTGGGGCTGTTCGCCGACTTGGATGCGCTGGATACGCAGGAACGGCTACAGGCGTTCTGCCGCGCGGCGTCGGAAGCGCGACTAAACGCATGGCATACCCTCTGCGCCTACGACACCTTCCAACTGGAGCCAACCTTGCAACAGCAACTCCTGAACCTGCTGCGTTTGCCACGCGACCAACGCCCAACGGCGGTCGTCGCAGGCGGTTTCTATATGGCGATGGGCGCACTGCAGGCTGCGCACGCGCTCGGACTGCGCGTCCCCGAAGACCTCTCGGTCATCGGCTTCGACGATCCCCCAGCCGCTGCCTTCACCGCGCCCCCGCTCAGCACCTATCGCCAGCCACTACAAGCGATGGGCAAAAGTGCTGTGCAACATCTACTCCGATTAATTCAATTCGGGCGCGCTCCAGAGCCGTTGCTCCAGCGCATGCCCACCCCCTATATCGAGCGACGCACCGTCGCGCCGATAATATTCGAATGAGGTGAGACTATGCGACGAGGCTTCACACTGATTGAACTGCTGGTCGTAATCGCGATTATCGCCATCTTAGCGGCGATACTGTTCCCTGTGTTCGCGCAGGCGCGTGAGAAAGCGCGTCAAACCGCCTGCCTCTCCAACACGAAGCAACTGGCGCTCGGCGTGAACATGTATGTGCAGGACTACGACGAGACCTTCTTCAACCTGCCGTGGCCCGGACCAGGCGGCTACGATGGGCAGACGCCCTCGCTGCGGGTGTTCTGGACGGAGGCAGTGATGCCCTATATCAAAAACCGCGACATCTTCCGCTGCCCATCGATGGGCGATGGGTTCCATACAGGTACTTATAACTATCCCGCTGTGAACTATGCGGTCAACTACGGACTGAACGAGATGATCTTAGGACGCCAGAACTGGATGCGCAACGACCCGAACTATAGCGGTCCGATACCGATGAATCTGCCTGCGTTAGATCGCCCTGCCGAAGTGGGGCTGATTGGCGACAGCACGCGCTACTATGTGTTCGGCTCGTTTATCTGCTGGGAAGACCCCGACCGCGACGGCAAGTTCGAGGGCTACTGGTGCTCCAGCGACTATGAGAAGCGTACCTGCCCCAACGGCGACTGGTACTAC
>CALGZO010000113.1 GCA_937934465.1 uncultured Fimbriimonadales bacterium
TTGGCGAGGTCGATGCCGTCGAAGAGGATTTCCATATCTTCCAGCGAGGCGACGCTCACGCCGCACTTGCCCACCTCGCCTTCGGCTTCGGGGTCGTCGGGGTCGACGCCCATCAGCGTCGGCAGGTCGAACGCCACCGACAGCCCCGTCTGCCCCTGCTCGATGAGGTACTTGTACCGCTGGTTGGTCTCTTCGGGGGTGGCGAAGCCTGAGAATTGGCGTACCGTCCACAGCTTCGTGCGGTAGCCCGTCTCGTACAGCCCGCGCGTGAAGGGGTACTCGCCAGGGTTGCCCAAGTCGTGCTGGTAGTCCAAGTGCGCGATGTCTTGGGGCGTGTAGAAACGCTTGATTTCGATACCCGAAAGCGATTCGAACCGCTGCTTGCGCTCCGTGATAGTCTTCTGGCTCATCGTCGTGCCTCCACATATATTATAACCAACTCGCCCCGATTAATGCATCGGGGGTATAATGCTCGGTGTAATAGGAGGCGACCATGCAGCGTCCTGCTTCAGTGACGGTCATCGCGATGCTTGGCGTCGTTGGCGGGTTGATCCTGATGGTGGGCGCGGTGATTGCTTTCGCACTCACTGTCAACCCCGACATATTTTACGAGGGGATTCGCGAGAAACCTTACTACAACGCTCACGAATATGATAAACTGATTGTAAACACCCTTGACACCCATCCACTCACGCGGCTTGTGGTGGGCGTTCAAGGAGCGTTGCTCGGCGTGTTGGGGGTTATTCTGCTGATTGGCGCGCGGCAGCTGCTTCGGCTTCAGGAGCAGGGGCGTCGTTTGGTATTGGGGTTTGCGTTGGGATGGCTTATTTGTAAAGGGGTGTTTTTCGCTATAGACCAGCTGTACTACGCGCCCTTGCGACTCAATCTCGGCATTCCCGTAAGCCAAGACTACGGGATACCGCTGGATATCGTGTATGTGCTTGCTGTGCTATATGTGCTTACGCGCCCTGCGATTAAAGAGGCGATGCGAAGTGTAGAGAGCGTTTAGCGACTGTTTATGGGGCGTCGAGGGAACTTTTTCGTGTCCCGATTCGTAAACTTGAGTGGAAGGCACTCAAGAGACCTTCCACAGAAACACTCAACAAGGAGGGATGACGATGCGATTACCTGTACGACGAGAACCTGAGACTGTAGTGGCGCGTTGGAATCCATTCCGTGAGATGGATCAGTTCCGACGCGAGATGGATGAGCTGTTCAATCGCTTCTTCGACTGGCGACCGACGGCGATAGCGACTCCAGAGTTCGAGTTCACGCCTGCGCTGGATGTCTATGAGACGCCTGAGGAGTTCGTGGTGTTCGTCACGGCGCCGGGCGTGTCGGAGAAGGATCTCCATGTGGAAATCACGAACGGCACGCTGACGGTATCGGGCGAGCGCAAGGCGTTGATTGAGGGCGAGAATGTGCAGGCGCATTACATCAGTCGCATGGGCGGCTACGGCAAGTTCAGCGTGACCTACACGCTACCCATCGCGATTGACGAGAACAAGGTGAAAGCCGTCTACAAGAACGGCGTGCTGGAGGTGCGCTTGCCCAAAGCCGAGTCGGCGAAGCCGAAGTCGGTGAAGGTGGAGTTCGAGAAGTAGAACATCTCCGTGCGCGGCGGCTGCGGCTGCCGCGCTACGGCTTTAACGGTCGCCAGTGGTGCTGCTCCGAGTCGAGGATGCGCACGGCTTCTGGGGGACCCTCGCTGCCTGCACGGTAGGTGGGTAGGGGATTGGCGTCGCTTTGCCACGCTTTGAGGATTGGGTCTAACACGCGCCATGCCCATTCCACCTCGTCGAAGCGCAGGAAGTGCTGCCGATTGCCCTCCAGCGCGTCTAACAGCAGCGTGGTGTAGGCGTCGAATCCATCCTGCCCAGCCTCGCGGTAGGGAGCGCGCAACACAATCGTGCGCGGGGTCAGCTCCAGCCCGACGCGCTTTGCCTGCGCCATCAGGTAGATGGCTTCCGCTGGCTTCATCTCGAAGATGCACCAGTTCGGCTCCAGACGGTCCAGAGGCGTCTCGCGGAACAGGTGGAGCGGCGGGGTTTTGAACTGCACGGCGATTTCGCTGCGGTCGGCGGCGAGCCGTTTGCCCGTGCGCAAGTAGAACGGCACGCCGCGCCAACGCCAGTTGTCCACATAGAACTTCACAGCCGCGTAAGTCTCCGTCGTGGAGTCGTGGGGGATACCCTCCTCTTCCAAATAGCCGCGCACGCGCGTCTCGCTGACCGTGCCCGCAGTATATTGCGCGCGCACGGCGAATGCGTTCACCGCGCTGCGTGGGATGGGACGCACGCTTTTGAGCACTTTCACCTTCTCCGTGCGCAGGTCGTCATACACGAGGCTACCGGGCGGCTCCATCGCTGTCAGCGTGAAGAGCTGGATGAGGTGGTTCTGAATCATATCGCGCAGCGCGCCTGCTTGGTCGTAGTAGCTGGCGCGTCCTTCCAGCCCCGATGTCTCCGCCGCCGTGATTTGCACATGCTCGACATAATTGCGGTTCCACAGCGGCTCCAGCAACAGGTTCGCAAAGCGGAACACGAGGATGTTCTGCACGGTCTCTTTGCCCAGGTAGTGGTCGATTCGGAAAATCTGCTCTTCGCGCCAGTAGGCGCGCACTTGCTGGTCGAGCGTTTGCGCGCTCTCTAAGTCGTAGCCGAACGGCTTTTCGATGATGAGGCGTCGGAATCCGTGTGTTTCGTCGTGCAATCCAGCGTGGGCGAGCAGTTGGCTGGCGGTCGCGAACACGCCAGGCGGCAGCGCAAGATAAAAGAGCGCGTTGCCCTGCACATAGGATTGCAGTTGGCACACGCCCGCCTCGTCCAGCCCGCCCTGCACATAGGCGACGAACCGCTGGCAGAACCGTTCCCAGTTGTCCAACGGCTTGCCTTGCCGTCGCTGCTCGGCTTCGACCTCCTGTAGATATTGTTCGAGGGTATAGGGGCGTCGGGCGTATAATACGATACGCACTGTGTCGGGCAACGCGCGCGCTACGCACAGCTGGAACAGGGCAGGCAATAACAAACGGCGCGCTAAATCCCCTGTCGCGCCGAAAATCACGATAGTTGTCTCGCGCTCGTGCATGACGGCTTAAGGATACCTGCGATAGGAACAGCGTCGCCCCAGAACACGCCGAGCCGTTAGTTCTTTCGGTGTACCAAAACAGCGTCTCGGCTTGCCTCTCAGCCAACCGAGACGCTGTAAAGATGCGAGACAACAGAGAGTACGATTAGTAGGTGTGTCCCGCTACGCTGCAGGTTGGGGGCGTCCGCACATTGCGCAGAGTGTAGCTACCCCCCGAAGGGCACTGGGGCTGCTGCTGCAGGAACTGGGGCACTAACTGTGCCCATCCCGGCGTCGCAGTACCCGGACGACGGTTGGCTAACGCCCACTGCTCCTTCGCGGCTTGAATCTTGCGCAGGTTCGCACGGCAGGCAGTGGCGCGCGCCCGCTCGCTCGCGTTGAAATAGCTCGGCACGGCAATCGCCAACAGGATGCCGATAATCAACACAACGATTAGAATCTCTACCAGCGTATATCCGTAGCGTCCACCGATACGCATTGATTGCCTCCTTGTGTGAGATGCTTTGTGAAGCGTTTCGTCGCTGGGGTTGCCAGCGACGAGACGCTTCGGTAAGACGGGTTTACAGGCTGTGAGTACCGCCGATGCTGCAGGTCGGGTTGGTGCTCATGTTGCCGATGGTGTAGGTCCCGCCCGACGGACAGTTTGGCTGCTGCTGAATGAAGTCTGGGGTGAGGTTCGCCCAAGTAGGTGTTGCACTCGTACCCTGATTGTTCGCCATCGCCCACTGCTCTTTGGCGGCTTG
>CALGZO010000114.1 GCA_937934465.1 uncultured Fimbriimonadales bacterium
GCCGTCGCGCTTACGCACTTGTGGCTTGGACAATCTTGTCCAAGCATAATGTGTCGGCGAGGACGCGACGCTGCAGTGGTGCGACGGCATTCCTGCCGTCGTCCCTGTGGCTTGGGCATTCTTGTCCAAGCATCACTCATCGGCGTGGACGCCGATGCTACGGTAGCGCACGGACAGGAATGTCCGTGCTACAGTGGCTTGGACAGTCGTGTCCAAGCAGTTCTTGTTGGCGTGGGTACTGACGCGACGCCAAGAATGGCGTCCCACCTGCGCATTTGTGGCTTGGACATTCTTGTCCAAGCATCAATCGTCGGCGGGGACGCCGACGCTACGCTTGTGGCTTGGACATTCTTGTCCAAGCAGTTCTTGTTGGCGGAGGTGCTGACGCGACGCCAAGAATGGCGTCGCACCTGTGGTGTTCGTCGGCGGGGACGCCGACGCTACGAGGGACGGCGCACCCTACTTACCGACGCCAAGAATGGCGTCGCACCACGCTTGCACGGCGCTACGAATGGCGGAGTGCCTGCGCTTTCGTGTGGTAGGAGAGCGCCGTGCGACGCCGAATATGCCATCGTGTGGAGGCAACGCTATGAAACGCGCTATCACGATAGACGACCTGTTCCGAATCAAACTGCTGGGCAGCCCACAGATTGCGCCCGACGGCAGCCAAGTCGTGTTCGTTTATAAGTGGATTGACATAGAGAAGAACAAGTATTTCTCCAATCTTTGGCGCGTGCGTATCGGCGAGGCGGCGCAGCCGTTCACCTACGGCGAGTGGAGCGACTCGCAGCCGCGCTGGTCGCCCGACGGCAAGCATATCGCGTTTGTCAGCAATCGGCAGAAGCCCAAGAGCCAGATTTATGTAATCCCCGCCGACGGCGGCGAGGCGCGCCCGATAACTCACTTGGAAGAGGGCAGTATCGGCGAGTTCGCGTGGTCGCCCGACGGGAGCCGTATCGCGTTCATCTACCGCGAGACCGCCCCTGAGTGGCGCGAGCAGGCGCGCAAGGAGCGTCAAGAGAAAGGCTTCTCTACCCCGCCGCGCATCATCCGACGCGCGTATTGGCGGCTCGACGGCGACGGCGCATTCGTCGACCAGCGCTATCATCTCTATGTGGTGGATGTGCGCACGGGCGAGACCACCCTGCTCACCACCGACCCAGAGTTCAGCGAGTCCAGCCCCACTTGGTCGCCTTGCGGCAACTACATCGCGTTCATTAGCAACCGTCATCCCGACCCCGACAACCATCCGGGCTACGATGCGATATGGATTGTCCCTGCAACGGGCGGCGCGCTGCGCAAGGTGGACGCGCCCGACGGACCCAAATACGCCGTGCGCTGGTCGCCAGACGGGAGGTACTTAGCCTACATCGGCAACCCATACCCCGACGATCCCTACCCACGCAACGACCATGTGTGGCGCGTGTCGGTGGAGGGCGGCGACGCGACCGACCTAATCCCGCACTTGGACAACACGGTGGGCGTGGGCACGCTGACCGATGTGCGCGAGTTCGGCGGCGGCGCGCCAATCCTCTGGAGCGCGGATAGCCAGCATCTCTACTTTTTGGTGAGCGAGCGCGGCGGCGTCTACCCCTATCGCGTCAAGGTGGACGGCACTCATCTCGATCAGCTGCTCGACGGCGACTTCGAGATTGCAGACATGAGCCTCGCGCAGGACGAGCATCGCCTCGCGCTGCTCAAGGGCGATGCGACGCACCCCCACGAACTGTTTTTGGCAGAGCGCACGGGCAATACGCTGACCCTCACGCCGCTGACCGCCCTCAATCAGCCCCTGCTGGACGAGGTCGCCATCGCGCCCCCAGAAGAGTTCGAGGTTGCAGCAGACGACGGCGTCAAGGTACACGGCTGGCTGCTCAAACCGCCCGACTTTGACCCCAATCGCAAGTATCCGACGATTCTGATGATCCACGGCGGACCGCACGCGATGTATGGGCGCGTGTTCTTCCACGAGTTCCAGTTGCACGCGGCGCATGGCTATGTGGTGGCGTACACCAACCCGCGCGGCAGCGTCGGCTACGGCGAGGCGTTCGCCCGCGCCATCAAAGGCGACTGGGGCAATCGCGACTTCAAAGACCTGATGACGATTGTGGATTACCTGTCGGGCTTGCCATTTGTGGACGCCGAGCGGATGGGCGTGGCGGGCGGCAGCTACGGCGGCTACATGACCAACTGGATAGTGGGGCACACCAACCGCTTCAAAGCCGCCATCACCGACCGTAGCGTGGTGAACTTGGTGAGCATGGGCGGTACATCGGACTTCCCGATGATCCCCAACCGCTATTGGCAGGGCAACTTCTGGGACGAGCCGCAGAAGCTGTGGGAATGCTCGCCGCTGGCGTATGCGGGGCGCATCACGACGCCGCTGCTGATTGTGCATAGCGAGGGCGACCTGCGCTGCCCCATCAGCGAGGCGGACCAGCTCTTCGCCGCGCTGGTGCGTCAGGGCAAAGAGGCGCTGTATATCCGCTACCCTGCCGAGTCGAGCCATGGGCTATCGCGTAGCGGTCCGCCCGACCTGCGCCGCCATCGGCTGGAGCAGTATCTGGCGTGGTGGCGCGAGAAGCTCTGACGGCTACTCAACAAGAATGGTCTGCTCGCGTCCGGGTCCGACGGAGATGACCTTCACGGGCGTATTGAGATACTCCTCGATGAAGCGGATGTAGCGTCGGGCGTTTGGAGGCAGCTCGTCGAGGGCGCGGCAATCGCTGATGTCTTCCATCCAGCCGTCCAGCTCGGTGTAGAGGGGTTGGCACTGCGCGAGCTGGTGCGCGTCGGCGATGAACTCGCGTGTTTCCCTGCCGCGCCAGTGGTAGGCGGTGCAGACCTTGAGCGTCTCAAAGCCCGACAGCACATCGAGCAGGGTGAGCGCGAGGTGGGTGAAGCCGTTCACGCGCGCGGCGTAGCGCAGGGCGACCAGATCGAGCCAGCCGACGCGCCGCGCCCTGCCCGTGGTGGTGCCGTACTCGCGCCCGCGATCGCGGATACGCTCGCCAATCGTGTCGTGCAGCTCGGTGGGGAACGGTCCTTCGCCCACGCGCGTGGTGTATGCCTTCGCCACGCCCCAGATTTCGGTCAGGCGGTTCGGCGCGACGCCCGTGCCCAGACACGCGCCCGCCGCCACAGGGTGCGAAGAGGTGACATAGGGGTAAGTGCCGTAATCCAAGTCCAGCAGTGTGCCTTGTGCGCCTTCCATCAGGATTGTTTCGCCCTGTTCGAGGGCGTTCATCAGCAGATGGGGCGCGTCGCAGACATACGGGCGCAGCAGTTCGGCGTATCGCGCGAACTCCTCGATGAGGGCGTCGGGTTTGAGGGGTTTCGCGTTATAGACGCGCTCGATGGTCGGGTTGCGTCTGCGTAGCACGCGCTGCACGCGCTGTGCGAGGCGGTCGCGCTCCATCAGGTCCGCCACGCGCACGCCGATACGCCACGCTTTGTCGGCGTAGGTCGGTCCGATGCCGCGCTTGGTGGTGCCGATTCTGCCCTCGATTTGCGATTCTTCCAGTTCGTCCAGCAGGCGGTGGTAAGGCATGGTGAGGTGGACGCCTTGCCCGATGCGCAGGCGCGAGAGGTCGACGCCTTGTTGCTGCAGCGCGGCGCACTCGATTTCGAAGGCGCGTAAATCCAACACCACGCCGTCGGCAATCACGGCGGTCGTCTGGGGGTGTAGGATGCCTGAGGGGACGAGGTGGAACTTGTAGGTGGTTCCGTTGACGCACACGGTGTGTCCGGCGTTGCTGCCGCCGGCGTAGCGTACCACATAATGCGCTCGTTGCGCTAAGAGGTCTACGATTTTACCTTTCGCCTCATCGCCCCATTGGGCGCCGACCACGACAATTACCGACATTTTGCCTCCGAGGTGGGACAAGGGCAGGGCGGCGTCGCCGTGGCGGGAAGCGTCGCCCTGCGGGTACGCCGCTCAGCTGCGCTCGGCGAGCCAGCGGGGGATACGCTCTTCGACGGTCTGCACTTGCTTGACGCCGCGTTGGTAGGCGCGCTCGGCGCGATACTCGGGCTGCGCCTGACGCTCCTGCAGCCGCCGAATAATCGCGATAGCAGTCACCGTTGCGGAGACCAGCGCCGCGCCAATCAGCCAACCGTATGGACAGCGAGTGTTAGAGCTCATAGCGTCCATCACCATCTTCGCCCGACTCGCGTGAGCGGAAGATGCGCTTCACGAAGGTGATGAGCTCCTGCGGGTTGAACGGCTTGGTCAGGTACATATCCACGCCCTCTTGCCAGCCGCGAAACACATCTTGGTCTTGCGCTTTCGCGGTCAGCATAATCACGGGCAGCTCCGCCGTGGCAGGGTCGCGCCGTAGGTTGCGCAGCACCTCGAAACCGTCCATATATGGCATCATCACATCCAGCACTACCAAGTCGGGCTTCTCGGAGGCGACCTTCTCCAACGCCTCCTTACCGTCGTGCGCCGTGACCACATTGTAGCCCTGACGCTCTAAGTTCACTTGAATCAGGCGCACGATGTGCCGTTCGTCGTCGACTACCAGAATCTTCCTCATGCGTTCTCCTCCGCGCGTATGATGCCGATATTGTACCCCATCATTAGGCGTATCGATGCGCGGCAGTGTTCCATAAGAGATTATCGGCAAACGGTTATGAAGGTTTAGGGGGTGTGGATTGACTGAAGATTTTCTCGGGCATGACTGAGTCTTTGAAATCGCTTGTGTTTGTGGACAGACGCGAGCGAGGTAGATTGCCTGTTCGGGTGTGAAGCCAGCGTCGATACCGCGTGTGGCGCGTCGGGCGTCGTAGGCGCGCCGTTCACCCAACGCTTTGCGCCACGCGCGGGTGGACGATTTTGCCCCCGTGCGCCGCCAGCGTTTCGCGAGCAATCTCGTCTTCAATCGCAGGGTTGGGTTCGGGCAGCATGCCCACTTTGTGGAGGTGCGCCATAAGGTGGTAGAGGTTGCGACTGTAGAGCATGCTGGCGTCGATGGGCGCAGTCGCGGGCAGGTTCACCGCGCCCACGATGGTCACGCCCTTGTGTTGGATGGTCTCGCCCGGTTGGGTCAGTTCGCAGTTGCCGCCCCACTCGGCGGCGAGGTCGACGATGACGCTGCCGGGCGTCATCGCCTCCACCACGCGCTGGGGGATGAGTACAGGGGCGCGTTTGCCGGGCACAGCGGCGGTGGTAATCACCACCTCGTGTTGCACGAGATGCTCGCCCAGCAGGTCTTGTTGGCGGCGCAGGGTCTCCTCTTCTAAGGCGCGTGCGTAGCCGCCTGCCGTTTCGGCTTGGGCGACTTCGAGGGGGATTTCGATGAACTTCGCGCCGACGCTCTCGACCTGTTCACGGGTGGCGGGTCGCACATCGTAGCCGGCGACGGCAGCGCCGAGCCGTTTGGCGGTCGCCATCGCCTGCAAGCCTGCCACGCCTGCGCCAATCACGAACACGCGCGCGGGCGAGACTGTGCCTGCTGCGCTCATCAGCAGCGGAAACATGCTGGGCGCGAGGTGCGCCGCGAGCAGCACCGCCTTGTAGCCCGCGACGGTCGCCATCGAGGAGAGCGCGTCCATGCTCTGGGCGCGCGTGATACGCGGGATGAGCTCCATCGCGAAGGCGGTTGCGCCACGCGCCGCCAGTTGCGCCACGCCCTGCGGACGATAGAGCGGCTCCATCATGCCAATCCACACTTGCCCCTCGCGCACATGGGGCAAATCCGCCTCGAAGTTCGGGTTCGCGCCTGCCGTGCGCACGGTCAGCACGACGGACGCCTCGTGCAGCACCGCCTCGCGCGTGGGCAGCACCCGTGCGCCTGCGCTGCTGTATGCCTCGTCGGGGTGGTACGCGCCCGCGCCTGCCCCTGCCTGAACAAGCACCTCGTAGCCCAGCTTGGCGTAGCTTGCCGCCAGCGCAGGAATCAGCGCGACGCGCCGCTCGCCCGGATAGGTCTCACTCAGAACGCCAATCTTCACAGCCTTAATTCTACCTTCCTAATCGTAGAGCGCATCGAGATAGCGGCGCAGCACCTCGTCCACCACGCCTCGAAACGGCAGCGAGTTCGCCATCCCGTAAATCGGCGCCATTTCGCCCTTCGCTTCGGGGTGCGCTTTCACATAGTGGATGGCGTCGCGCAGGTCGCTCAAGAAGGCGTCCGCCACACCAGGTTGCGCATGGCGAATCGTGACGGCAAGGTGCAAGCCGGGCGGACGCTGGAGCGCGGTGAGCCGCCAGCCGCGCTGCGCAAGCTGGTCAAGGACTTGATAGATATTGAGTTGCTCCTGCGCGCTGGTGAAGGCAATCAGAAAAAGCGGCTCGCCCATCAGTTTGAGTTCGGGCATCTGTTCGATGCCTTTGCGGATATGGAGCGCGGTCTCCATAATCTGGCGGGCGCACTCTAAGTAGCCCTGCTTGCCGATGGCGACCATCGCCGCCCAGCCCGCGACGCTCAGTGCGCCAGGGCGACTGCCCGGCAGCGTCGGCGAGGCGTACAGACCGCCTTGCCACTCCGTCGCGGTGAAGTATTGATACCGTCGCAGATGACGCCCTCGGTATAGCACGACCGATAGCCCCTTCGGTGTGTAGCCGTATTTGTGGGGGTCAACAGAGATCGAGGTCACGCCGTCCACGCGGAAGTCCCACGGCGTCACGGGGTAGCCCAGCGCTTCGATAAACGGCAGCAGGAAGCCGCCCAAGCAGGCGTCCACATGCATCCCGACGCCGTATTGCTTCGCCAGTTGCGCGATTTGGGGGATGGGATCAACGACGCCGTGTGGGTAGCCGGGCGCGGAGCCGACGAGCGCGATGGTTTGTCGGGTCATCGCGCGGTGCATCGCGTCCAAGTTCGCTTTGAAGTCGTCGCCGACGGGCGTGCGGATGAGCTTGACGCCGAACAGGTGCGCCGCTTTGTCGAAGGCGGGGTGCGCGGTTTCGGGGGCAATCACTTCGGGTTCGGAGACGCCTTTTTCAGCGCGCGCCCAGTCGCGGTAGGTCTTCATCGCCAGCAGGATGCTCTCCGTGCCGCCAGAGGTGGTTGTGCCCACTACTTGCTGGGCAGGGTCGTCGGTCTCAGGCGCGCGGAGTAGGCGCGCGGTCATGCGCACGATTTCCGCCTCGAACTTAATCGTGCTGGGGAACAGGTCGGCGTGCAGGGGGTTGCTTTGGGCGTGGAGCGCGTAGACTTGGCTGAGGAACGCTGTGTGGTGTTCGTCGCCGTGATAGACCGTCCCCGACACGCGCCCTTGCTTCCAAAGCGGCGTCTCCTGCTCGCGGAGTTGCTGCAGCCACTCCAGTATCTGCTCGCGCGGGACGCCCTGTTCGGGGAGCGTGGGGAAATCGGGCAGACTCTCCAGTTTCGGGCGCATTTTGGAGCGCACCATCGCCTCCACTTGGGCGTACTCGGTTTCCAATCGTTTCTGCACGGCAGGGATGCGCTGCGCGGCTTTCTCTGCGCCCCTCAACACGCCCTGCCAAACACGCTTCAGCCCCATAATGCAGGGATTGTACCTGAACAGTTAG
>CALGZO010000115.1 GCA_937934465.1 uncultured Fimbriimonadales bacterium
ACTATCTGTTCAGAATCCTGCCTCTGTCTTGTCTTCGGGAGGTATTGGGCAGGCGGCGACACCCGTCGCTGCAGGCGCTCCAGTGTCTCTATCCACTCCATCCACAGTTTCGCCTCTCTCCTCAACACCAACGCCGACCAGTAACGCCATCTCTTTAGCATCACTCCACCAGCAAGGCTATCAAGTCACGGGCAAACGCCCTCAGCAGGTCGTGTTTCCCGATAAGACCTCTGCTCAACTACGCAGTTGGAAGGATTTGCTTATCGAGACCGTGAAATACCTCGACAGGGTACAAAAGCTGCCTCCCCCTCCCTACACCGCAAGCAAGAAGGGCAGGTCATATCTCTACAATATCCAGCCTATGCACCCTTCTGGCTCTAAAATGTTGTCGCCTGTTCCCATCCCCACAGCGCATGGCACGATTAATGTGGAGTCTCTTGGGAGCGCAGCGACCCTATGCCAGAGGGTGTACACTCTGCTGACCGACGCATGCGAAAATCCAAACGATGCGATTTTGGTGTTGTGAGGCTGTTGGGCGCACGGACGAGACACTTCTCTCCAGCGCAAGGTATACTCGCGGTTGATGACGCTGCGCGCTCTTAGGCAGTACCAAGCCGCCCTGCGCCAGGTTCAGCAGCAGGCGCAGGCGACCGAGGAGCTCTCCTATCACCACGCGCTCCTGAACCTCCTGCGCGCCTTAGACCCCAACGCCGAGTTCATCCACGAACCCAAACGCGTTGTCGTTGGCAGACCCGACTGCATCCTGCTCAAACATGGCGCGCCCGCAGGCTTTGTTGAAGCCGAAGCGTTTGGCGTCGATCTCGATCGCCTCACGGGGCACGCCCGCGCCCAAGCGGCGGCGTTCCAAGCGAACCTCGATAACTTCCTGCTGACCAACTTTGTGGAGTTCCGCCTCTATCGCGAGGGGGCGTGTGTGATGCACGCCAGCCTGCCCCGTGCGCTGGATGCGCCCCTTAGCGACGCCCACGCCGCGCCCGTGCTGGAGCTGCTCCGCGCGTTCCTCGATGCGCCGCCGCTGCCCATCCGCACCCCCAGCGAGTTAGCCCGCCACCTCGCCCGACGCGCCCGCCAACTCAAACACATCCTGCACGCCGCCCTCGAAACCCAGCTCAAGCAGCCGCCCGACGCGCCGGTGGAGCTGCGCAACCTCTATCGCGCCTTCCAAGAGACCCTGCTGCCCGACCTCGCGCCCGACGAGTTCGCCGACCTGTATGCGCAAACAATCGCCTACGGGCTGTTCGCCGCGCGCGCCCACGCGCCCGACGCCCCACGCTTCACTCGCGCCGACGCTGCCGCGCTCATCCCGCCCACCAACCCCTTCCTCCGACGCCTGTTCCAACAACTCGCCGCGCACGACCTCGAACCCGAACTCGAATGGATTGCCGACGAGCTCGCCCAACTCCTGCAGCGCGCCGATATGACCGCCATCCTGCAGCATTTCAACGCCCGCCGCGCCAAAGAGGACCCGGTTGTCCACTTCTACGAGGACTTCCTGCACGAGTACGACCCCGCCCTGCGCGAGTTGCGCGGCGTCTACTACACGCCCGAACCTGTCGTGCGCTTCATCCTCCGCGCGGTGGACGCCCTGCTGCGCGCCGAGTTCGGCAAACCGCTCGGCGTCGCCGACCCCGACACGCTCATCTTAGACCCCGCCTGCGGCACGGGCAGCTTCCTCTACGCGCTCATCGAACAGGCATACCAGCAGGCAACCGACGCCTTCGGCGCAGGCGCATGGCAAGGCTATGTCGAACAGCGCCTGCTGCCCCGCATCTTCGGCTTCGAACTGCTCGTCGCTCCCTACGCCGTCGCCCACCTCAAACTCGCCCTGCAGCTGGAACAACTCGGCTACCAATTCCAACCCCACCAGCGCATCGGCGTCTACCTCACCAATACCTTAGAGCAAGCCGTGCAACGCGCCGAGCTGCTGCTGGGCGAGTATATCGCGCGCGAGGCAAACGACGCCGCCAGCGTCAAACGCGACAAACCCATCCTCGTCGTGCTGGGCAACCCGCCCTACAGCGGACACTCCGCCAACCGCAGCGTCATCGAACAGGTGGAGCAGGTGGGCGGACGCAAACGCAAAAAACGCACCCTCACATGGATTGGCGAACTCATCGAGGATTACAAGCAGGTCGACGGTCAGCCCCTGCAGGAGAAGAACCCCAAATGGCTCCAAGATGACTATGTGAAGTTCATTCGCTGGGGCGAGTGGCGCATCGAGCGCACGGGCGAGGGCGTCTTGGCGTTCATCACCAACCACGCCTACTTGGACAACCCCACCTTTCGCGGGATGCGCGCCCACCTGCTGCGCACCTTCGACCGCCTGTATGTGCTGAACCTGCACGGCAACGCGCGTCGCAAGGAGACCGCCCCCGACGGCAGCCCCGACGAGAATGTGTTCGACATCCAGCAGGGCGTCGCCATCCTGATTGCCGTCAAGCGTCGCGCTGCGCCCGATGCATCAGAACCGCGCGTGTTCTATGCGGATGTGTGGGGCAGGCGAGAGGCGAAGTATGAGTTTTTGGAGCGCCACACGCTGGATGCGGTTGAGTGGACGGCGCTGACGCCGCGCGCGCCGATGTATCTGTTCGTGCCCCAAGACGCCGCGCTCCAAGCCGAGTACGAGCAGGGCTGGCGTCTCCCCGATATTTTCCCCACGCACAGTGTGGGCATCGTGACGGCGCGCGACAGCCTGACCATCCACTGGACGCCAGACGATGTGTGGCGCAC
>CALGZO010000116.1 GCA_937934465.1 uncultured Fimbriimonadales bacterium
TATCGGCTCTGGTGGTGGTTCCACGCACTCTCCATCGCGAGCTGGTTCGCGGTGTTGCCCTTTACGCGCCTGCGCCACTGGTTCCTCGCGCCGATTGTCGCCTACTACAAGCCCCACTATCTGCCCAACACGCCCAGCATCGAGAGTTTGGAGCGCGTGGAGCAGACGGGGCGCATCGGCGTCAACTCGATAAGCGAGTTCTCGCGCTGGCACTTGATGAGCCTCGACGCCTGTATGGGCTGCGGACGCTGCGAGCGTGTCTGCCCTGCCCACGCTACGGGCAAGCCGCTCAACCCCAAACGCATCGTGGAGAAGCTGCGCGACGCGATGGCGAACGGCAAGGGCGACGACCTCACCCAAGTCATCAGCGACGAGGAGCTGTTCGCCTGCACTACCTGCGGCGCATGCAACAACGAGTGCCCCGTGCTGATTGAACACCCGACGCTGATTATGGAGATGCGCCGCCATCGCGTGGCGGAGGGCAACCTGCGCGGAACCGCCGCAGGCACGCTCCAACGCACGATGACGCAGTCCAACCCCTGGGGCTTGCCAATTGGCGAACGGATGAAGTGGGCGCAAGGGCTGAATGTGCCCACCGTGCGCGAGAACCCGAACTTCGAGGTGCTGTTCTGGGTCGGCTGCGCGGGCGCGTACGATGGGCGCGGTCAGCAAATCGCACGCGCGATTGTCAAACTCCTGCAGCGCGCAGGCGTCAACTTCGCCGTGCTGGGTCCCGAAGAGCGATGCACGGGCGACACCCCACGCCGACTCGGCGAAGACCTGCTGTTCCAAGAGCTGGCGATGCAGAATGTGGAGACGCTCAAGCAGGTGAACCCGCGCCGTATCGTCACCATGTGCCCCCACTGCCTGCACACGATTAAAAACGAGTATCGGAAGTTCGGCGCGACATTCGAAGTCATCCACCACTCGCAGCTGCTGGCGGAGCTGATCCAGCAGGGCAGGCTGCCGCGCGTATCGCCCGAGGCGAACGGCGGCGTGGTGTTCCACGACCCGTGCTACCTGGCGCGGGTGAACAAAATCGCCGACGCCCCACGCGCCGTGCTGGGCGCAGCCGTATCCGACCTGCGCGAGCCTGAACGCCATCGCGACCGCACCTTCTGCTGCGGCGCAGGCGGCGGACGCATGTGGATGGACGAACTGCCCCACGAGCGCCCCGGCGTCATTCGCGCGGAAGAGCTGCTCAAAACAGGCGCACGCACCGTCGCGGTGGGCTGTCCCTTCTGCATGATTATGGTCTCCGACAGCATCAAGACCAAAGACGACGCCGTGCCCGTGAAAGACATCTCGGAGATTCTTTTGGAGCGTATCGAGGCGTCCGAGCCGCAGGTCGTCAACTAAGCCGCTTGGAGTCGGCGGTTAGTGTCGCTTCTTGAGGATGGAGACCAGCAGCCACACGCCCAGCACGGTCGCGCCGACGAAGCCGATGATGGTGAGCGTCGTGCCGTAGGGGATTTCGCGCGTGGCGGGCAGCAGCAACGCCAGCCCCAGAATAAACGCCGCGGTCAGCATGCTCAGCGACAGGCGGGTAATCATCGCGTCCAGCCGGTCGAGGGTCTCCTGCGTCGCGCCAATCTGCGCTTCCACAGGCACTTTGCCGCGCTCCACGCTTTGCAGCCACTGCATCAGCATCGCGGGCATCTCGCGCAGCAGGTATCGCCAAGTGTCCACCTGCTCCACCACCTCTTGCGCGGTCAGCGACGGCAGCCAGGTGGTCTTGCTCAGCTGGCGCACGAACGGCTTGGACACTTCAAACAGGTCGTAGTCGGGATCTAACTGCCTGCCTATGCCTTCCAGCATCACCAGCGTCTTGCCCACCAGCCACAGATTACTGGGCAAGCGCAGATGGTAGTGTCGGCACAGCCCAGTGAGGTCGATCCAGAACTCGCTGAAACGGCTTTCCTTGAGGGTGCGTCCGCGATACTTATTGATGACGCGCTCGGCGGCGCGGGCAAGCTTCGCGCGGTCGGTGAAGCGCGTGAACGCGCCCATCCGCGCGAACACATTCAGGATGGCGTGGGTGTCCATCCGAACAATCGCGATATAGAGGCGGGTGAGGTTCAGACGGTCATCTTCGTTTAGCACGCCTACCATGCCGAAATCCAGCGCGCCGATGCGCCCATCGTGCAGGATGAGATAGTTGCCCGGATGGGGGTCGGCGTGGAAGAAACCGTCTTCCAACACCTCTTGGATAATCAGGCGTGAGGCGTTGCGGGCGATGACGCGGGTGTCGTGCCCTGCGGCGCGGAGCGCGTCTACATCGTCCACCTTGACGCCTTCCAGGCGTTCCATCACCAGCAGCTGTTCCGTGCAATAATCGGGGTAGAACTGGGGGATATGCACTTCGGGCACATGGGCGAAGTTTTGGCGGAACTGCTCGGCGTTGCGTATCTCGCGACGGTAGTCCAGCTCGCTTAGCAGGGTGAAGGCGAAATCTTCCGCGACGGTTTCGGGGTCATACAGCTCGCCGAGTTGCGTGCGCTGCGCGAGGCTGGCGAGGTCGTGCAGGATTTCTAAGTCCAGCTCCACAATCTCGCGGATGTTAGGGCGTTGCACCTTCACGGCGACAGGGGTTCCGTCCAGCAGTTCGGCGGCGTAGACCTGCGACAGCGACGCCGAGCCGATGGGGCGCGGGTCTATGTAGGCGAACACCTGCTCGATGGGGCGACCGAGCTGCTGCTCGATGACGGGGCGCATCGTTGTCCAAGGCGCGGCAGGCACATCGTCCTGCAGTTTGCGCAGCTCCTCCGTGAACGGTTCGGGCAGCAGGTCGGAGCGGGTGCTAAGAATCTGCCCCAGCTTGACGAAGGTGGGACCGAGTTCTTCCATCGCGGCGCGCAGGTGTTGCGCGGGCGATTCCAACGGTTCAGGTGCGACGCGCAGCTCGCCTTTGCTGAGCGAGAGGCGTCGGTGGACGCTGAGATACTCCAGCGCGCCGCCGAAGCCGTGCCGCGCCAGCACGCTGACGACCTCGCGATAGCGTTGCAGGCTGCGCACGCGCCGCGTGAAAGGGCGCATCGACTACTCCTGAGAGGTAGTCTCCAGCTTCTGGAGGATAGCGTCCAGCTTCTGCTCGATTGCCTTCATATCGGCGTGGGTGGGCAGCTGGAGTTCGCGGATTACCGCTTGCACTTCATCGCGGATGAGTTGACGCAGCGCGTTCCGCTGTTTCTCGCCGCGCTGCACCAGTTGTTCGACCATATCGCCTGCCTCTTCGCGTTGCGCCTGCCCGCGCTTGACCATCTCGTCTACCAGATTCTGCGCCGTTTCCCGAGTGAGCGACACTGCGCCCAGCCCCATCAGCAGGCTTTGCTCCATCAAATCGCGTATCGATGCCATATTTCGGTTCCCTCCGCCCTGATTATACCGAATGCGTTGCTCGGCGTCCCTACGACAAGACCACCGCAATCGGCGCCACAGGCTCAGGGGCAATCTGCAGCGCGTTTTGGAGCGTGTTATGGGCTTGCGCGAGTTGCGTTTCGGCGCGTGCGTGGACGCGGAACACAGGCTCGCCTGCTTCAACAGGGTCGCCCACGGCTTTCAACACCTCGATTCCGACGGCGTGGTCTATAGCGTCCTCTTTCTTCTGCCTGCCTGCGCCGAGTTGCAGTGCGGTCAGGGCGACCAGACGCGGGTGTATCTGCGCGACATAGCCCGACTGATGGGCGCGATGCTCCGCCACGATGGGCGCGCGGGGTAGGAGGTCGGGGTTCTCCGCCACGCGCGGGTCGCCCCCTTGCGCCTCCACCATCTGCTGGAACTTGCGCAGCGCGTCGCCTGAGTGCATAAGCTGCTCCGCGCGCGCGACGCCCTGCTCTATGCTCGGCTCCAATCCGCACATCGTGAATGCTTGCGCCGCCAGATGGATTATCAGCGCGCGGAAGCGTGGGTGGGCGCGTCCGTCGGGGCGGAGCGTCTCGATGGCTTCACGCACTTCCAGCGCGTTCCCGACAGTGTAGCCGAGCGGCTGGCTCATATCGGTTAGCACGGCTTGGGTGCGCCGCCCTGCCCCTGTGCCGATGCGACACAGCGCGTGCGCCAACGCTTCGGCGCGGTCGCGCGTCTCCATAAACGCCCCTGAGCCGACCTTGACATCCAGCAGGATATGGCGCGCGCCCCCTGCCAGCTTCTTGCTCATAATACTCGCGGCAATAAGGGGGATGCTCTCCACAGTTGCGGTGGCGTCGCGCAGGGCGTAGAGGAGCTTGTCAGCAGGGGCGAGGCTCGCCGATTGACCGACTAAGCAGCAGCCGATGCGTTGCACTTGCGACATCATCTCCTGCGCCGTGAGCTCGGTGCGGTAGCCGGGGATGCTCTCCAGTTTGTCCACCGTGCCGCCTGTGAACCCCAGCCCGCGCCCCGACATCTTGGCGAGCGCGACGCCGCCTGCCGCCAACAGCGGAACCAGCACGAGGCTCGTCTTGTCGCCCACGCCGCCCGTGGAGTGTTTGTCTAATGTAGGCGCATCGATGCTTGACAAGTCCAGCGTCTCGCCCGACGCCGCCATGATTTCGGTGAGCGCGAGCGTCTCGGCGTCTGTCAAGCCGTTCAGATAGCACGCCATCAGCCACGCGGCGACCTGATAGTCGGGCACATCGCCGCGCACATAGCCCAGCACGATTCGCTCCAACTCGGCGCGGGTCAGCTCGCCCCCGTCGCGCTTTCGGGCGATAATCAGCGGTATCACGCAAAGAATATACCCTCTGCTGAGCGGCGGGGTCAGGGCTTAGAACAGGCTGGGCACGGTGGGGTCAATCTGCACATTTAGCAGCGTGGGCTGACCCGACGCCAGCGCGCGTGGGAGGGCTTCCTCCAACGCTTCGGCGGTCGCGATGCGCTCCGCGTGAACGCCCATGCCGCGCGCGATGTCCACTAAGTCCAAGTGCGGCACATCCAGACCCTGCATGTTGCCCTCGTTGCCGGGGTAGAACGCCATCGTGAAGCTCTTGAGGATGTTGTACGCGCCGTTGTTGAGTACTAAAAACAGCACGGGGGCGTTCTCTTCGCGTGCGCTCCAGAGTGCCTGCACGGAATACATCACGGAGCCGTCGCCAATCACGCACACCACAGGTCGGTCGGGCTGCGCCATCTTAATCCCCACCGAGGCGGGCATCGCCCAGCCCAGTCCGCCGCTGGCGGAGGTGTAGTAGTCGTTCTCTGCGCCGAGCCGCACGAACTCGCGCAAACACAGGCTGGAGGAGACCGCCTCGTCCACAATCACGGCGTTGGGGGGCAGATGTTGCGCGAGCGTATGGAGTACGAAAAACGCGCCCATCTTGCTGCGTGCGCGTGTGGCTTCCGAGCGTCGGCGCGCCTCTTCCACCGTACGCGAGGGCATCTTGTAGTCGCGCTGGGGGGCTTGCGCCGCCAACGCCGCCAACGCCTGCTTGATGTCGCCCACGAACGCACGCTCCACAGGGGCGCGCGCGGCGTCTTGCGGGTCGTCGGTGATGAGCATCGCGCGCACGCCGTCGGGCAGCATGCCGCCGGGAAAATAGGGATACAGCAGGAACACAGGCGCGCCCACCACCAGCACGAAGTCGTGTTGGCTAAGGGTCTGCAGCAGGCGCGGGGTGGCGGGCAGCAGCATCCCCTCGTAGAGCGGATGTTTGGTGGGGAAACCGATACGCGAGTTGAGCGGGGCGTGATACACGGCGCAGCCCACCTTCTCGGCGAGCGCGACGGCTTCGTGTAGCGCGTTCGCGCCCCCGACGCCTGCGCCACACACCAGCGCAGGTCTGTGCGCCGCTGTCAGCGCATCCACGATGGGGGTCAGCTCCTGCGGCGCGCTGGGCGGATGCAACGCTTTCACACGCGGCGGCTGCGCAGGCGCGTCCCAGAAGTTCATCGGAACCGAGACGAACACGGGTCCGCGCGGCGGCGTCAGTGCGATATGATACGCTTGCTCCAGCGCATCGGGCACATCGGCGGCGTGTTTCACCTCATACGCCCATTTCGTCACGGGGCGCGCCATGCTCACCAAGTCGCCAGACAGCAGCGGCTCGTGGAAGATGTGGCGCGTATCCTGCTGACCGCATGTGACAATCAGCGGCGCGCGGTTCTTCAGCGCAGTGAACAGCACCCCCATCGCGTTGCCCAGTCCGGGCGCGACATGCAGGTTGACCAGCGCAGGCTCGCCGCTCGCTTGGGCGTAGCCGTCCGCCATCGCCAACGCAATGCTCTCTTGGAGCCCCAGCACATAGCGCACGCCGTCGGGTAGGCTCACCAGAAAGGGGAGTTCTGTAGAGCCGGGGTTGCCGAAGATGTGGCGAATGGCGCGTGCGCGCATCCACTCGAAGGTCGCCTCGCGAATGTTCATAGAGGCGAGATTCGAACAGCGAGCCGAGATTCCTGCTAAGCGTCTGCGGCGGGTATGGCGGCGCCGTTCTCGGAGGTGGGGTCAGCGGCGGGCGCGACAGCGGCGCAGCCTGCCTCGCCTGAGAGAGGCTCTAATGCTTGCAAGTGCGTCAGCAGCAGGGCGCGC
>CALGZO010000117.1 GCA_937934465.1 uncultured Fimbriimonadales bacterium
GCGTTTCAACTATACGGCATCGCGGAACTCATCCGAAACGAACCGCCGCGAGGCAGTCTGTTCGGAACGGTCTACTCGGAACGCACCTTAGCCCCGATTCCCAAGGCGCGCGTGCGATTGGAACTGATTGAGCCATTCGACGACCGACCCGCCCCACCCCCTTCGCCTCCTGAAACGAGCGAGCAAGAAGCCGTCGCAACCTACCGTTCGCAGGGCTGGGGCGACCTACACGGGTACGGCTATGAGGGCGAGGGCTACCCCGGCGGCGTATGGGAGGTCTATACCGACGCGCAAGGGCGGTTCCAACTGCGCGGCGTTCCTGCGGGCGTTTACAGCGTATATGTAAGCGGCAAAGTTCACAGCACAGACTACTACAATCCACCCCGTGTGGAAATCAAAGAGGGCGCACGGATAGAAACCGAGCTGGCGCTCAAGCCGCGTGAGCCGTTTCTGGACTTAATCCACCCCCAAGCCGTCTACTACCCCGACGAGCCGATGCGCGTCGGCGTTCGAGGCTTCAACGAGGACGATACGCTCCAACTCACGCTCTACCGCGTGCGCGACACTCGCCCCACGCAATCCACCGACCTCTACGAGTTCCTCAACCAGGTGCGCTATGGCTGGTGGCGTCCCGAATATAGCCTCGCGCAGGCGGTGGACGCCTTCAAGAACCACATGACCGCCCTCTGGCGTCAGGAGACCCCCATTCGCGGGCGCGACCCCGAAGGGCTGTTCACGCAATATGTGGAAGTGCCCAAGCAGGAGGAGGGCACTTATCTGCTCCTTGTGGAGTCGGGGAACAATCGGCGCGCGGCGCTGATGGTGGTCTCCTCGATTGCGGTGGTGAGCAAGGTATCAGACAGGGCGACCGAGCTGTGGTGTACCGATCTGCGCACGGGGCAACCCCTCAGCGGCGTGGAAATCACGGTTCATCGCGCCCACAAGCACGGCACAGGCGCAAACCGACGAATCGTGTACGAACCTGTGCGCACAGGTCGCACGAACGCCGACGGGCTGTGGCGATTCGAGACGCTCACCCGCAACCCTGACGACGACTGGCGTGGTCAGCTGCTTACCGTCAAGTCGCCGCGCAGTGGACAACTGGTGCACTGGGGGCGCATCGACGCCACCCATTGGGGCAGCGAGGCGCGCAAGGGCGAGCCGCTACAGGGAGCCATCTACACCGAACGCCCCATCTACCGTCCCGGACACACGATACACTTCAAAGGCATCGTGCGACTGGGCAGAACCCCCGATTATCGCCTGCCGCCGCCCAACACCCCCGTGCAGATTAGCGTGATGAACCCGCGCGACGAGATTGTCCACGAGACGCGCACGACGCTCAACCGCATGGGCGCGTTCCACGCCAGCTTCACGACCTCGCCCGAAGCCGAGACGGGGTACTATCAGATTCGTGCAACTGTCGGCGCGTACGGAACGATTGAACACTCAGTTCCCGTCAGCGCGTATCGCAAACCCACCTACCGCATCACCATCAAACCCGAACGCACCCTGTATATGCCCAACGAGACGGTGCGCGTGCAAATCAACACCGACTACTATTTCGGCATGCCCGTGCCCAACACGCAGCTGATGTATACCCTCTACCGCCGCGAGCGGTGGGACTGGAACTACTACAATGAGGGGGAATACGATTATTTCGATTGGAGCGACGAGTATGATGATTACGAGGGCAGTGTGTACGGCGAGGTCGTGGCGACGGGCGAGCTGACGACCGATGCGGCGGGTCGGGCGCGCCTGACCCTACGCCCCGACGACCTGCTACCCCAAAATCGCGAGCGTCGCTTTCCCTATTGGGACAGGTTAGACATCACTTACGACTACACACTGGAGGTGTACGCGCTCTCGGAGGGATGGGAAGGCGCGAATGCCCGAGCGCGCTTTGAGATTGCGCCCTCCGTATGGCAAGCGCAGCTGCGCCCCCAAACCGAGTTCGGCGACGCCCAGCGCGCCTACCGATACACTGTGCTGCTCACCGACCGACGCACAGGGCAACCCGTGCAGACGACTTTGCGCTGGCGCGCGGGCAAGATGCTCGCAGCAGACGACCGCATCCGCGTCGAACCGCACGCGGAAGGTACTATCCAAACCGACGCGAACGGCAAAGCCGAGTTCCAGTTCACCCCCGATTTGAGCGGCGACTGGGAAGTGGAGATTAGCGCGCGCGACCCCGACGGCAACGCCTTCACCACCCGACACATCCTCTGGGTTTGGGACGACGAGTACCTGCCTTGGTGGTGGGGGCGCACGCGCAACGCGAACGCCCTCGAAGCCCGCCTGAACAAGCGCGTGTTTGAACCCGGCGAGAGCGCAGAACTCGCCTTGCGCACGCCCCACCGCGACGCTGTGTTCTATATCACGCTGGAAGGCGATACGCTCTACCGCTCGCAGGTCGTGAAAGCGCAGGGCGCGCTGACGCGCGTGCGCATCCCCATCACGCGCGAGCAAGCCCCCAACGCCTACATCGCGGTCTGCATGGTGCGCAATAAAGAGCTGGTGCAGCGCGTGCTGGAGGTGCGCGTGGGGCAACAGATAGGCGCGTTGCAGGTGAGCGTGCAGACCGATAAGCCGCGCTACGAGCCGGGCGAGACGCTCACCGCGCGTATCCAGACCGCCGACGCGCAAGGTCGCCCCACGCCCGCCGAAATCTCGCTCGCGGTGGTCGATGAGGCAATCTACAGCATCCACAAGGACAACCCCAACGACCTGCGCCGCGCTTTTTACGGGCGACAGTGGAACAGCGTGCGCACGGACTTCTCCGCCGTGTGGCTCGCGCTGCAGGGCGATAAAGGGAGCGTGGAGACCGTCCGCCGCGACTTCCCCGACACCGCGTTCTGGCAGCCCATCGTGATGACCGACGCGCGCGGGCAGGCGACCGTGCGCCTGAAACTGCCCGATAACCTCACCGAGTGGCGCCTCACGGCGATTGCACACACAGCGGACACCAAAGTCGGCTTCACCCGCGCTAAAGTGAAAGCGTCCAAAGACCTGATGGCGCGGTTGCGCCTGCCGCTGTGGCTGATTGAGGGCGACCGCACGGAAATCAGCGCGATTCTGAGCAACGACACCGACCAGCCACGCACGGTACAGGTGGAGCTGCGCGCGCCCGACGGCGTCCGCACGCAGACCGCCGCCGTGCCCGCCCGCAACTCGATTAGCCTGCGCTGGAACTACGAGGCGAAGTCGCTCGGCACACAGAAGTTCACCCTGATTGCCCGCGAGGTGAACGGACGCCTGCGCGACGCCGAAGAGCGCACGCTGGAGGTCAAGCCGTTCGTCATCAGCGAAGCCGATAGCCGCGCCCTTCTGCTGGGAACGGAGCGACAGATTGTCTTCACCTTGCGCCCCGACGCCCGCCCCGAACTCACGACGCTCACCCTGCGCACGATGCCCAGCGCAACCGCGCTCGTGCTGGACAGCCTCCCCTACCTGCTGGATTACCCCTACGGCTGCGTGGAGCAGACCGTGAGCCGATTCGTGCCCGCTGTGCTGACAAAACGCGCCTTCGAGCAGGCAGGCGCGCCGCTGGACGCGACAACCCAGCGCAAAATCGCTGAAATCACGCAGCTCTCGCTGGAACGCTTGAGCCGTATGCAGACCGAAGACGGCGGCTGGAGCTGGTGGGAAGGAAATGAACCCACGCTCTGGACGACCGCCTACGCCGTGTGGGGACTGCACAAGGCGAAGCAGGCAGGCGTGAATGTGCCCGACACAATGTATCGCAACGGCGTCGCAGCGCTGCGCAGCCTGCTCGAACGCGCCCTGCAAATCCGCACCCAACGCGATCAGCAATGGATTTACTCCGACATGGATCGAGCGGAAGCGCTCTTCGCGATGCAGGTATTAGCCGCAGTTGACCCCACTCCGCCAGACACGCTCTCTGACCCGAACCACCCATTCTACGACTGGATACTACATGCACTGGAAGAAACACAAGACTACCACTCCTCACAGACCCGCCTTGCCGTGATTCAAGTGCTGCTCCACTGGCGCACATTGCCGAACGCCGACGAGTACGCCCGCGATTTGTGGCGGCGTGCGCTGCGCAACGCCTACGAAGACCGCAACCACATCGATTGGACGCCCAACCGTACGGACGAGCCGTGGTGGTACTCCTATAGTTGGTCGCCGTACGAGGGGCAGGCGTTGGCGTTGCGGGCGTTATTGCAGAGCCGCGAGCGCGCCGCCGCGTGGTTCGGCAGCGTCCAACGCTACGAGCAGCTCATCAGCAAAACTGTCATCGGGCTGGCGCAGGGCTATCGGAACGGGCGGTGGTATCAGTCGCGCGACACCGCGCAGGCGGTGGAGGCGTTGCTGGAGTACGGCGCGCGCTACGAACGGGACTTCGCCGCGCGTGAGGCGGAATATGAACTGCTCCTGAACGGTCAGCCCATCCAGCGCGTCGCCGTTGCAAGCGCAGATGTGCGCCGCGCGGAGCAGGCGATTCACCTGCGCAATCTGGCATGGCGCACGGGGGAGAATGTGATTACCCTGCGTCCGTTGCGCGGCGCGCCGCTGGTGAGCGTCGTGCTGACGCAGGCGCGGTCTGTGCCGCTTGCCGAAGAGGCTTCAGGTCCGCTGCGCCTGCGCGTCTA
>CALGZO010000118.1 GCA_937934465.1 uncultured Fimbriimonadales bacterium
CTGCGCCATGCGGCGTAAATATGATACCTACAAATGCGTCCAAAAGTCAAGAGGCGTGGAGGGTGTTCGGAAATTCGCCTGTTGTATGGGGAACCCCCTCCTGCAGGTTCCCCCTTGAAAAGGGGGAACCGATTTTTCTCAAGTGGTTCCCCCTGCAAGCAGGGAAAACCGATTTTTCTCAAGTGGTTCCCCCTGCTTGCAGGGGGAACCTAAAGGAGGGGGTACCTGCCCCTACTTGGTTATTCGCGTAGGGGCGCACCTGCGTGGGCGCCCTGCGTTTTATAGGGGGCGCATTCTGCCCAAACGATTTCTCGAACACCCTCAGAGGTGTGGAGGAGGACACCCACTTAGATCAAATCACCTTTGCGCACGGTAGCCGACGCGCCATAATCGCAACCGCTTCGGGGTTGTTGTCGATCAGCACGAACCGCCTGCCCAAGCGCGCCGCCGCCTCGCCTGTTGTGCCGCTGCCCGCGAAAAAGTCCAACACCCAGTCGCCAGGGTCGCTATGCACGCGCACAATCCGCTCCAGCAGCTTGAGCGGCTTCTGCGTGGGATAGCCCGTCTTCTCCTTGCTGTTGGTGGGCACGATGGTTAGCCACCAGACATCGGTCGGCGTCTTGCCGCGCTGCGCCTTCTCCGCCCCCGCCAGCGACGGCGCCATGTACGGAACGCGGTCAATCGCCTCGTAGTGGAACACATAGTTCTCTGGGTCGTTCACATACCAGAGGATGTTATCGTGCTTGGCAGGCCAGCGACGCTTGCTGCGCCCGCCGTAGTCGTATGCCCAGATAATCTCGTTCATAAAGCACTCGCGCCCGAACAGCGCGTCCAGCATCACCTTCACATAATGCGCCTCGCGATAGTCCAGATGCACAAACAGCGAGCCGTCGGGCGTCAGCAGGCGTCGGGCTTCTCGCAAGCGCGGACGCAGGAACTCCAAGTAGTCGTCGTACTCATCGTGGTAGGCAGGCGATTCGTAGGTTTGCACGGCGTATCGGCGGTTGCCGAAGCCGATGCGCGCGCCATTTGCGTCGGCGGTTGCACGGATGCGCACGCGCCGCTGCACCTTGCCCGTGTTGAACGGCGGATCGATGTAAATCAGTCTAAACGCGCCTGTCGGCAGTTGGGGCAGTATCTCGCGATTGTCGCCACAGATGATGAGATTCGAGTCGAGCTGCATACATTGCCCCTCAGCATTCACGCATTACCGCCTCCAGCACCTCTATTGCCTCGTCCACATCGCTCTCGGTGATGATGAGCGGCGGCACGATGCGCAGGATGGTCTCGCCAATCGCGTTCAGGATGAGCCGACGCTCCAGTGCTTTTTGGAACACGGCGCGCGCGATGGGCTGTGTGAGTTCGACGCCGACCATCAGTCCGCGCCCGCGCACTTCGCGAATGGGCGCGCCCGACGCTTGCAACTCCCGCAATCGCGCCTGCAGATATGCCCCGACACGCGCTGCGTTCTCCAGCAGGTTCTCCTGCTCGATGATTTCTATCACCGCTAATGCTGCTGCGCAGGCGAGGGGGTTGCCGCCGTAGGTAGTGCCATGTTCGCCTGCTTGGAGCACTTCGGTCGCGACGCCGCGCATCAGGCACGCGCCTATCGGGAACCCGCCGCCCAGCCCTTTCGCCGTCGCCACGATGTCGGGTTGTACGCCCGCATGCTGGTAGGCGAACCACTTGCCCGTGCGCCCAAACCCCGCCTGCACCTCGTCCACAATCAGCAGCGCGTTGTAGCGGTCGCACAGCCGACGCGCCTCCTGGAGGTACTCCTCGCTGAGGGGGTAAATCCCGCCCTCGCCCTGAATCGGCTCCAGCAGGATTGCCGCAGTGCGATTGCTAAAGGCGTTGTGCAGCGCACTAATATCGTTGCGCGGCAGGGCGCGGAAGCCCGGCAACAGGGGTTTGAAGGGGTCTTGATACTTCGCCTGCATCGTCGCGGAGAGCGCGCCCATCGTGCGCCCGTGAAAACTGCCCTCCAGCGTCAGGATTTCGTAGTCAGGCGTCTTTTTGACGGCGTTGGCGAACTTGCGAGCGATTTTAACGCTCATTTCGCACGCTTCCGCGCCGCTGTTGCAGAAGAACGCCTTCTCCATGCCTGACCGCTCGCACAATCGCTGCGCAAGGCGCGCCTGCGGCTCGGTCAGGAAGAAGTTGCTCGTGTGCATCAGGGTGTGTGCTTGCTCGCAGAGCCGTTCCACCAAGTGCGGATGGCAGTGCCCCACATTGCAGACGGCGATACCCGCCAGAAAATCAAGATAGGCGTTGCCCTGCTCGTCGTAGAGGCGTGCGCCTGCGCCGCGCACAAACAGCACAGGCTGACGCCGATACACGGGCAACACATAGCGCTGGTCTAACTCGGCGATTGCGTCATGCAAGAGCGTGGTCATACGCGGGCGATTATACCCCGACAGAGGTACTGCAGGGTATCCTGTGTATGCCTGCCTACACAGGGCGCGTGGATAGCGTGCGCCAGAGGCGAGATTTGAGACGAGGCAGGTTGCGTGCGCTGCGCGTCGAATATTCGTGAGGTGAGCCGAGAGCAACAGCGTATGCTACAAGGGCATCTGTTCATCCTGCCGTGGCTGACAGGGTTCATGCTGTTCACGCTGTACCCTATCTTAGCCACGCTCTATTTCAGCTTCACGGACTATAATGTGCTGGGGACGCCGCGCTGGGTGGGGTTAGAGAACTATCAGAGCCTGCTTGCTGACCGCGACTACTTTTGGAAATCGGTGGGCAACACATTATTCATTCTGATAGGCGTGCCTCTCAGTATCGTGGTGGGGGTGGGGCTGGCGTTGCTGCTGAACCTATCGGTACGGGGTCAAGCGATGTACCGCGCGCTGTTTTACCTGCCGTCGGTCGTGCCTGCGGTGGCGACGGCGTTCCTGTGGGTGTGGGTGCTGAACCCGCAGAACGGCTTAGCCGCGCCTCTAAACACGGGGCTGAATCGGATGGGGCTGCCCGCAATCAACTGGTTCACCGACCCTGCTACCGCCAAGTGGGGCTTTATTCTGATGGACTTGTGGGCGATTGGAGGGGTGATGGTGATTTACTTGGCGGCGTTGCAGGGCGTGCCGACCCACTTGTACGAGGCGGCGCGCTTGGACGGCGCACGCAACTGGCAACTGATACGCCATGTGACCCTGCCACACATCGCGCCTGTCATCCAGTATATGCTGATTGTCGGGGTGATTGGCGCGTTCCAATACTTCACGCAGACCTATGTCGCCACGCGCGGCGGTCCCGAAAACAGCACGATGTTCTACGCGCTGTACCTGTTCCAGAACGCCTTCGAGTTCTTTCGGTTCGGGCACGCGAGCGCGATGGCGTGGCTGCTGTTTCTCATCACGCTGATTGCCACCTACGGCATCTGGAAGATCTCGTTGAGCAAGGCGTTTCAGGAGGCGTAGTGGGCGTCGGCTGTGGGGCAGGCGTGGGCGCGTAGACACATCTGCGCGTACCGATAATCGGCTTCGTCGTCCACATCGTATGCCAGTTCGGGGGGCGCATCCAGCACGCACTGGAGCTGCGCGTTCAGGAGCCGTCGCGCGAGCTGCTCTATCTGCTCCAGCGCGAGCCGACCTGTCAGAAATCGCGCCGTGAGGGGCAACCCTGTCGTGATGAGATGGTGTCGGAACGCGCCGACAAGCGTGAGCGCGACCTTTGGGGCGGATTTTCGGGCGCGCGCGAGCCGCCGCAGCAACGGCAAGTGCGACTCCAAGAACCCCACGCGCAAGATACTAACCGACGCGCTGATGAAACGCCCCTCGACAAACTGCAACGCTTGGTAGGGCGCGTTCGGGAACGCCTGCACGAACGCCTGCTCAGGCGTCCAGCCGACCACCGCGTCCGCATGGGGCGACGCCGACGCGATGAACGCGCCCAACGCCTCGCCCGTGAGCATCGGCAAGTCCACAGCGCAGTGCAGGAACTGCTGCTGCGCCGAGAGCTCCAACCGCTCCACGCCGCGCCACAAGTTCTCTACAGGGTCGCTGCCTTCCACAGCGAAGCGCATCTCCACGCTCAGGCGCGGCAAAGCGTGTAGCAGCAGCTCCGAGCCGACAACGGCGATACGCTCCACACCGCTCTGTTCCAGAGCGCGCAGCACGCGCACGATTTGCGTCGCCTCACCGAACTGGAACAACCCCTTCACCGAGTGCCCCGCGATTCGCGCGAGCGCAGGCGGCACGCGCCCGCCCGCGATTACCACTGCATCCATCGCCTAAAGTATGGCATGCCGAGCGCGCGAGTATGGAAGGGACTTTAGTCCTATGTTGGGGTATTCTCAAGGTATGGCGCGTAAGTCGGCGTGGCGCAAGCGATTGGAAGGTCGGCTCGGCAGTCTTGGGCTGCGCGTGGCGTGGGGAGTGTTCCGCGTGTTGCCGCTGGGCGTGGCGCAGCGCGTCGGCGCAGGGCTGGGGCTGCTGGCGTATGCGCTGTCGGGACGG
>CALGZO010000119.1 GCA_937934465.1 uncultured Fimbriimonadales bacterium
CGCTGGGTGAACGCGCCGTCAGGCGTGTGGCGTGGCTTCTTCATCGCGCCGTGCCTCGCCATTCTTGGGGTGTGGGGGATGTTCGCCCTGCAGCAAGGCGAGGCGCAAGGCTACTCAGGCGGGGCGCAGAGCCACTACGCCGCCGTCGGTGTTATGATAGCAGCAGGCTACCTGAACATCTTGCTGCTTACCCTGCGTCGTCAAGCGGATGTGGCGACGCAGCCGTTGCGCGCGCACCTATGGGAGTCGGGGCTGTTGCGCTTGATGGGGCTGTTGGCGATAGGCGTTGGGCTGGTCGGGCTGGGTATGCCGACGGGTTCGAGTGGGTTTTGGGGCGTGCTGGCGGGGGGCGCGATTGTGGAGTGGCTGGGCGGCGCGCTCACGCGGCAGTGGCTGCAGCGGGCGCACGCGCACGCGCCTGCATGGGCATATGGCGCGTTGGCGCTGGGCATCGCGCCCACTTTGGTATTCTATCTCGCGCCGCGATGGACACTGCTGGGCGCGCTTAGCCCCACCTATGCGCTGATGATGGCGTCGGATATCGGGAACACCGCAGGCGTTTTGGCTCAGCCCCCACTGTGGCTCTGTGTCGCGATGCCTGCGGTGCGCTATCTGCTGGTGTTGGGCGTGCTGGCGTGGGGCGTGCGTGCAGGGCGGCGCATGCAGCCGTCGCGCGCCCTACCTGCCCTGCGCTGGCTCGCGTTGCCTCTGCTCTACCCGCTCATAGACTTAGCCGCGCAACGCCGCACGGAGAACCCTGTGGCGCAACTGGTAATCGCCGAGCGTCAGCCGCCGTTCGCGCCTCTGCTTGGCTGCGCCGCGCTCGTTGCAGTATTGGCATACCTATCGGGGCACAGCTGGAGCGTGATGTTAATCATTCCACTGGGCGCCTTCCTGTGGATTTGGGGGTACTACTCTGCCGCGAGGCGCGTGCGTCGCTGGATCGACTCAGGAGAGCTCAACAGCGCGTTTTTGGCGGGTCTCACGCCTGCGCAGCTGTTCTGGGGCTGGGTATACGGCGCGTGGTACCAGCAGGGGCGCGTAGTGGTTGCCGTCTGTGCAGGCGTGCTGCTGGGGTGGCTCTGGCACAGCCTACTGTTTCCGACGCCGTTCGGTGTCGGGTTTGCAGGCGTCTTTTGGGTGATGGGCTTTTCCTATGGAGTTTTGCTGGTCTATTTGTTGTTGTGGTCGTGCGCGTGGTTGGTCGCTGCGCCTGCCGCCGTCCGCGACCAGTTGACAGCCTCCTCTTCCGCCGCGCCGTTGGTGACGCCCCGAACCGCGCTGCAAGCCGCGTTGTTCAGCACGCTGGGGTGCTGCGCCCCGCTCGCGCCGTTTCTGCTGGTGGGGTTGCCCTTCTACATCTCGCAGAGCGTCATCGCGCTACATCAGCGGGCGCGACCTGTTGGGGAACTCAAGCGCTAATGTGGAATACTTAATACAAGAGGTGACGCCGACGATGCTCGATCGGAACCTATCGTTGCAGCAACTGTTTGGGGAACTGGTGGAACGCGCGTTCGCGCTTTCGCTGCGCTGGGATGATCGGCAGGTGATGCGTTATTTGACGAACCTGCTGACCGAGTTCGCGCATATGGACAGCCTCTATCGCCTGCGCGACCTGAAGGGGCGACCGCTGCAGGAAGTCGCCGAGATGCTCTATTACGCCGACATTCGGCTGGGCGCGCAGTCGTTCTACCAAGAGCGCGAGGTGCATCGGCACATCGGCGACTTCACGCTGTTTTGGACGGGCGTCTACCCAGAGGCGTTGCCCAGACTCCGCGCCTCACTGCGCAAAGACCATCTGATTGACTATGTGAAGCAGGGCAAAGAATCGTATCGGCTGGTGTCGCTGTTCGATATCGGCGAGTGGCGCGAGGAAGCCCCGATGTTCCGACGCCTCTCCGAGAACTTCGAGGTGGCGATGCAGGGGCTACACGCGGTGCGTCAGCTGTGGGAGCAGATGGCGCACGAAAGCTTCCAAAGGTTCCGCCGAAGCGTGGAGGGCTGAGGCGTCGCGCCTCAGCCCATTTCTATCGCGCGACAGACCGAGCCGATTTACTGTAGCGCAGCGGTGGTCAGGTCGCTCTCGCCTGCAGGCGGCAGGTCTTCACTCTTGACGAACACGATTTCGTTGTTCTCGTTCAGACGAGCGAGGATGGTATCGCCTTCTTCGAAGCGTCCCAGCAAGAGCTGTTCGGAGAGCGGGTCTTCGATGAGCTGCTGCACCACCCGCCGCAGTGGTCGCGCGCCGTAGTTGGGGTCGTAGCCCTTCTGCGCCAAGAGGTCTTTCACGGCAGGCTCCAGCACAAGGCGCATATTGTGCGCGGCGAGCTGTTCCTGCACGCGCCCGACCATAATGTCCACAATCTGCAGGATCTCTTGGCGGGTGAGCGGGTGGAACACTATCACCTCGTCCACGCGGTTCAGGAACTCTGGGCGGAAGAGTTTCTTCATCTCTTCGAGAACGCGGTTGCGCATCGCTTCGTAGGCGCGCGGGTCTTCAGGGTCGGTCTGCTTATCGCGGCGTAGCCCGATGCCTGCCTCTTCCACAACGGAGCGCACGCCCACATTGCTGGTCATGATGATAATCGTGTTGCGGAAGTCGACGATGTGCCCCTGCGAGTCGGTGAGCCGTCCATCTTCCATCACCTGCAGCAGCAGGTTGAACACATCGGGGTGCGCCTTCTCGATTTCATCGAGCAGCACCACGCTGTAGGGCTGGCGTCGCACGGCTTCGGTGAGGACGCCGCCCTCTTCGTAGCCGACATAGCCGGGCGGCGCGCCAATCAAGCGCGACACATTGAACCGCTCCATGTATTCGCTCATGTCGATGCGGATGAGGTTGTTCTCGTTATCGAACAGGTAGCCGGCGAGGGCGCGTGCGAGCTCCGTCTTGCCGACTCCTGTGGGACCGAGGAAGATGAAAGTGCCCATCGGTCGCTTGGGGTCTTTGAGACCGGAGCGTGCGCGTCGCAGGGCGCGCGCCACTGCCGAGACCGCCTCGTGCTGACCGATCACGCGCCGATGGAGTTCTTCTTCGATGTGGAGCAGCTTCTGCGTTTCGCTCTCCACCAGGCGGGCGACAGGGATGCCTGTCCAGCTCTGCACGATATGCGCGACATCCTGCTCGGTGACGAGGGTGGTCATCTCTTGGCGCGAGGCTTCCCACTCCTCTTCCATCGCCTCGATGCGCTCCTGCAGGGCGACCTTACGGTCTTCCAGCGATTCGAGCCGATCGAAGTCGTTCTGTTGGCGTGCGCTGGTAATCTCTTTTTGGATCATCTCCAGCTCGCCTTTTGCTTTGCGCAGTTCCATCGGCGGCAGGGTCTGTTGCAGTTTCACGCGCGAGGACGCCTCGTCGATAAGGTCAATCGCCTTATCGGGCAGGTAGCGGTCGGTGATGTAGCGGCTGGAGAGTTTCACAGCCGCCTCCACCGCGCTGTCGGTGATGATGACGCGGTGGTGCGTCTCGTAGCGGTCGCGCAAGCCCTTGAGGATTTGGATGGCTTCTTCCATCGAGGGTTCGCGCACTTGCACGGGTTGGAATCGGCGTTCCAGTGCGGCGTCGCGCTCGATATACTTGCGGTACTCGTCTTGGGTGGTCGCGCCGACGCACTGCAGCTCGCCGCGCGCGAGGGCGGGTTTCATAATATTGGAGGCGTCGATGGCGCCTTCCGCCGCGCCTGCGCCAATCAAGGTGTGCAACTCATCCACAAATAAGATGACATCGCCTTGCGCTTTGCGTACCTCGTCCAGCACGCGCTTCATGCGCTCTTCGAACTCGCCGCGATACTTCGTACCTGCGACCAAGCCTGCCAGATCCAGCGAGATGAGCCGCTTATTGCGCAGCTGTTCGGGCACATCGCCGCTAATGATGCGTTGCGCCAAGCCTTCCACGATGGCGGTCTTGCCCACGCCGGGCGGACCGACCAGCACGGGGTTGTTTTTGGTGCGTCGCGCGAGGATTTGCATCACGCGCTCCACCTCGTTATGGCGTCCAATCACGGGGTCAAGTTTGCCCTGACGCGCCATCTCGGTCAGGTCGCGTCCGAACTCGTCGAGTGTCGGGGTGCGCGAGCGTTGCGGGCGCGAGGAGGAGGTCGGTTGCGTTTCGTGCTCTTGTAGGTTCATCACCTCGCGTCGGGCGCGCTCCAAATCGACGCCGAGTTTGTTCAGCACGCGCGCCGCCAGCCCTTCACCCTCGCGTATCAAGCCCAGCAGCAAATGCTCAGTGCCGATATAGTTGTTGTTCAGTTGGCGCGCCTCGTCGTAGGCAAGATCGATGACGCGCTTAGCGCGGGAGGTGAGTTGCATCTCTGTGCCGTAGCGCGCTTCACTGCGCGTGGCGTAGCGCTCGATCTCGTTGCGGATGCGCTGCAGGCTCACCCCCATACGGTCTAAAATACGCGCCGCGACGCTGTCCGACTCGCGCACCAGCCCCAGCAGCAGATGCTCGGTGCTGACCTGAGTCTCACCCAGTCGCTGCGCCTCTTCCTGCGCATAGAAAATCACTTTCCGAGCGCGTTCCGTAAATCGTTGCCACATCATGCTCAACCCTCCAGCGCGGCGTTTCTGCCGACATGTGTTAGGACAACTGTCGCTTGATAGAATGTTTCCATAGAACCTCCGTCATCTCACAGGGGATTGCGCCCTACTGTGTCTTCGGCAGACCAGTAGCGATTCTCCCCGCCTATATTGTAGCACAATTGGGGTTCTCAGATTCAAGGGGGTAGGTCAACGCGCCAAGCGTGTACCTGCACGAATCGCCCACTCACTGGCAGGAATTCTCCCAAACGCTTCGTATCGAATCACAGGAGGGCAACAATGCCTTACCGAGCGGTGTTTGCAAGGCAAAGCGTTATCCATGCGCACCCGTCGCGCACCTATCAGCGCGAGCGGGCAATCTCACACGGGGGGGGGCTATGAGCCGAAAACAGCCACCCCACCCCCATCTCCTGCGCGACCTACCCAAAGCCCTCCAACGCGCCGTCCACGAAGCCGTCGCCGCCTGCCAGCCCCGCTACCGCCCGCGCCTCTACGCCTGCGACTGGCAAGAAGAACTCTATCACGAGGCGG
>CALGZO010000120.1 GCA_937934465.1 uncultured Fimbriimonadales bacterium
GCTTGGAGCAACGCGACCTTCATCGTCGCAGCCCGCCCCATCAGTGGGGGCAGTTCAACCACTCTGCTGAGTACGAACACGCCTCCGACCGAGTGGAGCCAGCTTAGCTTCAGTTATACTGTGCCCGCTTCCAACCCTGCTGGAATCATTGTGGATATCATCACTCGCGCGAATGCAGGCGTTGCGTCAGGCGACATCCGACTCGACAAACTGGAAGTGACGGGCAGCAAGCGTTGGCGCAATCATCAGCCGCGCTCGCTGAAAATCATCACCCCGTACTATCCTTGGGCGGAAGAAAGCCAGCGCGACTGGGTCTATTACGCCCGCGAGTTCGACGCTATCATCGCTAACTGGGCAGACATCAAGGCGCTTCGCACCCATCGCTCCGATTTGAAAAATGTCGTGTACTACAACTTGATCTACAGTAGTAATAACAACAACCCAGACTCTTGGGGGGCGCGCGACATTTTTGGATACAACTACGCCAACCGTTACCACCCAGAGTGGTTCCTGCTCAACATCTATGGCAATCGGCAGCAGTTTGGCGCGTCGCTATTTTTAATGGACATCGGCAATCCTGAAGCCTCGCAGTGGGGCGCGCAAAATGTCGGACGCTATATGACCTATGCAGACCCGAATATCGACGCCATTCACTTTGATAGTTTTAGCGACTTCTTTTTCAGCAGTTTCCTGCTCCAAAAATATCCTACGCCAGCCAGCCGGATGGCAGCAATGCGCAAACACTTGATGAATATACGCTCTGTGCTGGAAGGACGCGGCATTGAGTTCATCGTCAATGCAGCAGGCGCAGCCTACACGCGCGACCAACCGCACACCTATTTCATGCGGCAGGGACTGCTGGATGGCATGTTGGTGGAGCAGGTGTTTACTCATATCTTCCAACTGCCAGCTGGATTTTTACCCTTCTACATCTGGGAAAGTCAGTTGAATACCTTGATTGAAAATCGCCCGCGCCTGCGCGTGGTCTACTCTGGCTATGCGGTAAGCAACCCTGTAGAGGGGCGCCGACAAAAAATCTACGCGCTGGCGAGCTTCCTGCTCTGCGCCGACGACAATATCTATCTCTACTTAGACAAACATTACCACGACGGCACGCCGAACGGACGCCAACGCAGCTGGCGACCCGATGAGGATTTCGATGTGCCGCTGGGGCAACCCGTTGGCAATGTGCAGGTCTTCTTCCGCTCTTCGGACTATCAGGGCGGGCTGTATTATCGGCAGTTCCAGAACGGGTTCGTGCTGGTTAATCCGACAGGCAATATACGCCCACTGTTCAAGGACGGCGCAGTGTTTGGCTGGGTACTGGACGCCGATTATTGGGAGCTGCGTTCGAGGCAGTTATACCCAGCAGGCACGCGCATCAAGATCTACCCGAAAGAGGGGCTTATCTTCGTGCGTGCGAGCAGCGGACTGCGCGGTAGCCCGCCTGACAACGGCAAAGGGAAACCTCTTGACGAGGCTGGTAAACCCGTGCCCAAGCCGCCCAAGCGGTAGTTATCAGGGTCGCACGGGCAGCCGTGCGACCCGACGCCTTACTTAGGTATCCTCTGGGCATGCCGACGGTCTCGGTTATCACAGCTGCCTACAACGCCGCGCCTTACATCGCTCAAGCCATCGAGTCGGTGCAGGCACAGACGCTCGCCGATTGGGAACTCATCATCGTCGACGACGCCTCCAACGACCAGACAGTCGCCGTTGTTGAGTCTTACCTGCGCGACGCGCGTGTCCAACTGATACAGCATACGGAGAATCGCGGTCCCGGCGCAGCGCGTAACCGCGCGCTGGAGTTGGCGCAGGGTGAGTGGATTGCTATCCTGGACGCCGACGACTGGTTCGAACCGAACCGACTGGAGCATCTGCTTCAAGCCGCGCGCCAACTCCAGGTAAGCATCGTCTACGATTTGAACCGTCAAGTGGATGCTCACACAGGCGAGACTCTGCGTGTTTTTTTCGCCTCTACTGCGCACCCACCCGACGCGCCAACTCGCTACACACCCGTGGACGCCGTACAGCTCCATCTAACGCTCAAACCGCTCATCCATCGCGAGACGCTCAACCGAATGGGGCTACGCTACCGCGAAGACATCACGCTGGGCGAAGACTATCTGTTCCAAACCCTGTTTACTATCGAGGCGGGCGGCTGCGGGGTGCTGCCCGAAGCGCTTTACAATTACCGCGTGCATCGCAGCTCCACTTACCATCGCCATTTTTTTGACCTGTCGCAGCCCAAGCGCGTTTACGAGACGCTCTTGGCACACCCCAAAGTACGTCAAGACAAGAGGCTCTTGGCGGCGGTGCGCTCCGACTTTCGGCGAGTGATGTTGGCGCGCGCCTACCCCCAGTTTGCACAGGCAATCAAGCGGCGCGATTGGCGAAAAGCGCGGGAGATTTACCGCGTTGCGCCGTTCGTGCTGCCGCACCTGCTGCAGAGTTTGCCGAACGCCGCGCTACGCCGCTTGCGCCGCGAGAACACTACCTACGACTGGGAAGCGTTTCGTTAACCTAACGCGCTGCGCGCCCGATTGCGCCACTGCACAATGTCGGTGATGCTCCCCAGAAACACCCAGCCGCTCAGCAGATCCCGCCAGGCGCGCATCTGCTCGTACACATACATCGCAGGGCTGGGATACTCGGTCGCCATCTCCACTTGATGGTGATAATGCAACGCGCCCTCGCGTAGCCAGCGATCCCACATCAGGTTGCCGAACCGATGCCCCATCACACGCGCCCACAGCACCTCCACATTCTCCGACGAGCTGCCATAGCCATCCAGCACCGCAATATTCAAACGGTTCATCAAGTTCGCGCTGGTGTCGGCGTTCACCCACAGCGCGTCATACGAGTTCACTATTTCAATCCCATAGCGCCGTTCGAGGGGGTTGCGCGTCAGCGGCGCGGGCGGGATGAACCGCGTGTGAGGCGATACGGCGCAACTGCCTGACCAGATACGCACCGCGCGCAGAGGCGTCTCGTCGCGCAAAAAGCGTAAATAACGATCCGAAAACTGGTTGTTGGCAAAATTCGCATAGCGGTAATGGCTACAGTGGCAGTCGGTGAACCCCATCTGCTGCATCTCGTCCATACTGCCTTTCCAGTGCGCGCGGAACGCCGCCGGCGAGCTCAGCTCACGAAATGTGCCATAGGGGTTCGTGAAAGTCGTGACATTCCCGCTGCCGCGCGT
>CALGZO010000121.1 GCA_937934465.1 uncultured Fimbriimonadales bacterium
ACTTCAAGTAGCCTAAAACCCCGCCCAAGCGAAATAGGCTCGCACCCAGCCTGACAGCGCGTCGCCGAAGAGCATCACGATTAGCGCGCCCACCGCCAAAAACGGACCGAACGGCAGCATCGTAGGCGTCTCTTCAAATGCGTCGTCGGCGAGCTCCTCTTCAGGTTGACCGAGCGAGGCGTATACGCGCTGTTGTAGACGGCGCGGCAACAGAGCAACCAAGGCGTCCACCCACAGCGTGTAGAGTGCGCATGCGAGCATGAGACTGCCAATCGGCTCAGGCGGCGGCGGCTCGGCTTCGGAGTCCTCCGTCTGGGCGACTGCATCAGCATGACGCGCCCGCCACAGCGTCCACAAGCCCCCCAGAATCGCCCCTGTCGCTATCGAGATGCCGAACGCGACCAGCATGCCAGGCGTCAGCAGCAGCGCGCCCATGCCGCGCACGAGCTTGATATCGCCATGCCCCATCGCGTCCTTACGAAATGCCACACGCCCCAGAATCGCAATCAGGCTGAACAGCCCTGCGCCTATCAGTGCGCCCAGCGCCGCGTTGCGCAGGTTCAGCACCCCCAGCGACGCCCAGTCCCAGTCGGTCGGCATACCGCGCAGCAGCCCCGCGTGCAGCAGCCCAAGAACCAGCAACGCCGCGTTCAACTCGTCTGGAATGATGTAGTGCTGCAGGTCAATAAAAAAGATAGCAATCAGCACAGACGCCGCCAGCGCGTAGAACACGAATCGCAGCGGCGAATCGCCCACAATCAGCCACTGATGCCACAGCCACGCCCACACGCTCGCGTTCCACAACTCCACCAGAAAGTAGCGGATGGGGATTGGCGCACGGCAATAGCGACACTTACCCCCCTGCGCCAAGTAGCTCAGCAGCGGAAATAAATCGCGGACTCCGAGCCGATGCCCACACGCAGGGCAGTGCGACGGCGGGAAGGCTATCGAAAGGTTTCGGGGCAAGCGGTAGACCAGCACATTCAAAAAGCTGCCTACCGCCGCCCCGAACGCGACGCCGAACACAATGCTCCACGAAGGAAGCATTAACTTTGGTTCTGGCTGCTGAGGTTCGAAATCACCTCGATCATCGGCAGGAACATCGCAATCACGATGAAGCCGACGATGAAGCCCAACAGCACAATCATCACAGGCTCAATTGCCGCCGTGAGGCTGGCGATGGTCATCTCCACCTCGTTCTCGTAGAAGTCGGCGATTTTATTGAGCATGTGATCCAGCGAACCCGACTCCTCGCCGACGCTTATCATGTGGACGACCATCGGCGAGAACATCTTACTGCGTTGGAGCGGGTCGGCAATCTTCTCGCCTTCGCGGATGCGCGAGCGCGATTCGATGACCGCGTCCGACACGACCGAGTTGCCCACGACGCCTGCGACGGTCTCCATCGCCTGCAGGATAGGCACGCCCGACGCGAGCAGTGTGCCCATCGTGCGGCTGAAGCGCGCCATCACAATCTTGTGGTGGAGCGGTCCGAACACGGGGATACGCAACTTGACCCGATCGGCGACGCGCCTGCCCACGCGCGTACTCACGAACAGCTTGTAGGCAATCAGGATTACAATCACCGAGAGAACCACCACATACCAGCGTTGCGTGAAGAGCGCGCTGAGGTCAATCAGGAACTGCGTCATCGCGGGCATATCTTTGATGCCCAGCTCCTTGAAGAGGTCGGCGAACTGGGGCACAAGCCAAGTCACGAGGAAGATGACGATTCCAATCGCCGCCAGCAGCACGATGACGGGGTAGGTCAGCGCGGAGCGGATTTTGCGTCGCAGCTCCACATCTTTTTCGAGGAATGCTGCGATGCGTTGCAGCGACTCTTCCAGCACGCCGCCGACCTCGCCCGCGCGGATGAGACCGATAATCAGCTGGCTGAACGCTTTGGGGTGGCGCGCCATCGAACGCGAGAGGCTCTCGCCCGATTCGACGCGGGCGGAGAGATCGATCAGGATTTTGCGCAGGCGGGCGTTGTTGGTCTGCGCCTGCAGCACATCCAGGCACCGAATCAGCGACACGCCAGCGTCCAGCATGGTGGAGAACTGGCGTGAGAAGATTGCCAAGTCGGTAAGTTTCACGCGCCCGTAGCCGCCTGCAGGCACGCGCGGGGCTTTACGGTCTTCGGTGACCTCCAGCACCTGCAATCCTTCTGCTTGCAAGCGTTTCTTCAGCTCTTCGGCGTTGGGCGCTTCCACCTTGCCCTGACGGGTCTGCCCGTTGGCGTCTCGGATGGTGTAGTTGAAGTACGGCATAGTGTGTGTACCTCCTTAGCGTCCGCGTGGGGGCGGCGGTGTGCCAGGCGCGCCGGGAATGCCGCCTGTCGGCGCAATCATCTTGCGCAGCTCGTCCGCGTTAATCGCGCGCGACATCGCCTCTTCGTAGGTCACCCAGCCCTTCACATAGAGGTCGCGCAGCGACTGGTCCATCGTCTGCATGCCCATCTGCCCGCTGGTCTGAATCATCGTGTGGATTTGGTGGGTCTTGTTCTCGCGGATGAGGTTGCGGATGGCAGGCGTGGCAATCATCACTTCCACCGCAGGCACGCGACCTGGCTGACCGGCGCGCGGCAACAACTGCTGACTGATAATCGCCTGCAGGTTGTTGGCGAGCTGGATACGAATCTGCTCCTGTTGCCCAGGCGGGAACACATCGACGATACGGTCAATCGATTCGGCGGCGTTGTTGGTGTGGAGTGTGGCGAACACCAAGTGTCCTGTCTCGGCGGCGGTGATGGCGAGCTGAATCGTCTCTAAGTCGCGCATCTCGCCGACGAGGATAACATCGGGGTCTTCACGCAGCGCCGAGCGCAACGCCGCCGCGAACGATTTCGTGTCCTGTCCCAACTCGCGCTGGTTGATGATGCTGGATTTGTGCTGGTGCAGGTATTCGATGGGGTCTTCAACGGTAATGATGTGCACGCTGCGCTCGGTGTTGATTTGGTTGATCATGGCGGCGAGCGAGGTGGACTTGCCCGAGCCTGTGGGACCCGTCACCAGAATCAGTCCGCGTGGTCGGCGGGTGAGCTCTTCCAGCACGGGCGGGAGGTTCAGCTCGCGCACGGTGGGCACGCGGGCGGGAATGAGACGGAACGCCGCTGCCACTGCGCCTTTATCCTTATACACATTCACGCGGAACCGCGCGATTTTGTGCAGGCTGTAGGAGAAGTCGAGTTCGTAGTTGGTCTCGAACTTTTGGATTTGTTCGTCGGTCAAGATTTCGTACATCATCCGCTGGGTTTGCGTGGGCTGCGCTTTTTCGTAGTTGAGGCGCAGGAGTTGCCCGTCAACGCGGATGACTGGCTCCACATAGGGGCACAGGTGCAGGTCGGACGCGCCTTTCTCGGTGACGATGTAGAGCAGCTCGTCGATATGGATGTCTTCGAGGCTGCGCGGTTGCGCGACAGCGGGTTGGGGCGCAGTGGGGGCGGCTGCGCCGCCCGCCTGCACGCCTGGCATCGCTACTGTTGGCGTCTGGTTCATAGTCATCGTTGGTGAGACCTCCTGAGTATTAATAGAATCCTGCGGTGAAGACCACGCGGCGCACTTCGTCGGGGGTGGTCATGCCTTCCAGCACTTTGATGAGTCCGTCCTCGCGCAGTTCCTTCATACCGTTCGCTTTTGCGGCTTCTTTGATGTCGGAGAGGGGCGCGCGTCGCACGATGAGCTCGGCGATTTCGGCGTTGACCACCATCAGTTCGTAGATACCGACTCGCCCGGCGTAGCCGCGTCCGCGGCAGTGGTCGCAGCCTATGCCTTCCCAGATGGTGACCATCTGGTCGGGGTTCTCGATTTGGAATCCGAAGGCGCGCAGGTCGGCGGCGGGGATTTCGCGCGGCTCCTTGCAGTGCTGGCACACGCGCCGCGCGAGCCGTTGCGCCATCACGCCCGTCACGGTCGCGGCTATCAGGTACGGCTCCACGCCCATATCCACCATACGAATCACGGCGGACGGCGCGTCGTTCGTGTGCAGCGTCGACAGCACCAAGTGCCCTGTGAGCGCGGCTTCAATCGCAATCTCCGCCGTCTCCAAGTCGCGCATCTCGCCCACCATGATGATGTCGGGGTCTTGACGCAGGAACGCGCGCAGCGCGCTCGCGAAGGTGAGTCCTGCCTTGCGGTTCACCTGCACCTGCGAAATGCCGGGCAACTGGTACTCAATCGGGTCTTCAATCGTCAAGATGTTCTTTTCGACGGAGTTGAGCTTATGAAGTACCGAGTACTGGGTGGTGGTTTTCCCTGAGCCTGTGGGGCCTGTGGAGAGAACCATTCCCTGAGGCTGGATGACCAGTTCTTCGAGGCGGGCTTGCGTTTCTGGGGTGAAGCCGAGTTTGTTCAAGCCCAGCAACACGCTGGTCTTGTCCAGAATACGCATAACAATCTTCTCGCCGTGCGGGGTGGGGATAGACGAGACGCGCAGGTCGTAGTCTTTCTGATTGTAGCGGATAGGGATGCGTCCGTCTTGGGGGAGGCGTTTCTCGGCGATGTTCATTTCCGCCATGATTTTGTAGCGGGAGATGAGCGGCGCTTGCACATATTTGGGCAGCGAGAGGGCTTCGTGCAGCACGCCGTCGATGCGGTAGCGGATGCGCAGGTTGCGCGGTTGCGGCTCCACATGGATGTCGCTGGCGCGTTCGTTGATGGCTTGCTGGATTACAGTGTTCGCCACGCGGACGATGGGACCTTCCTCCGCCTCGCGGATGACGGCTTTCTCGTCGTCTTCGGTGTCGCCGCGCGCGCTGTAGGCGGCGATATCGGTCATCACGCTGCCGCGCAGGTCTTGCGGGCGGGCGGGCGCGCCGCCGTCGGTCGCGGCGGGCGTAGCGCCATCGGTCGCAGCGACCGCCGAACCGCCATACGCTTTGCGAATCGCGTCCTCAATCGCGCCCGGCGCGGCAATCACCTGGCGCACCACGCAGCGCGAGTTCACACGCACATCGTCAATCGCCATCACATTGTTGGGGTCTGCCATCGCCAAATACAAAATGTTGCCGTCCTTCTTGACGGGAATCACATTGTAGCGCTTGGCGATATGTTCCTTGACCACATTCAGAGCGGACGGCTCCGGTTGCACGCGATCCAAATCGACAAACGGCATCCCCAGTTCGAACGCCTTCGCCTCGTAAGCGTCGCGCTCGCTTACAATCGCTTGGTCAATTAGAATCTGCACCAACTCCTTGCCGGTGGATTCCTGAACCTTGCGCGCGTCCTCCAGCTGTTCTTGCGTGATTAAACCCTTCTCCAGCAGGTATTCGCCTGCCGTTCTGCGTGTCATAGCCATCGGTTATCACTCCTACCCATAGAGTCCCTGCCGCTCGTGCGTTGGAATTATAGCACATTTTGCACGCGCGTATGGTACAATATTCGCCAGGTAGGAATCGATTCCTGCCATTTTCAGATGGAGGCGAACGAAATGCGAATGATGTGGTTGGTGGGATTGGCAGCGACGATGGCGTTGGGCGTCGCGCAGACGGGCGCACGCGCCCAGCGGGGCGCCGCGCAAGCGGACGATGGGCGTGTCCCTATCGCGCAAGCCGCACAAGAAATCGCCCAGAAATTTAAAGTGCAGATTATTGTAGACCCGACCTTGACCGCGCGTGTTGTGCCCCCACAAGCGGAGACGCTGGAGCGCGCCCTCGACGAGCTCACGGCGAACCAGCGCGATGTGGCGTGGCGCAAGGTGTATGTCAATCGCGTGCTGGGCGCAGAGCCGAACCCAGAGCAGATTCTCAGCTCCGTGCGCGCCCTACTCAATATCGAATTAGGCGGTGTGCTGGTGGTCAACCCACGCACATCCACCCTCAACTCCTTCCGCACGAACATTCCTGTCCCCCAAGACTTGGAAGCGACGCTGGAGCAGCTGCAGCCGCCCTTCAGCGCCAAGCCTGTCTATGTGATTTTGAACCCGCGCCCCCTGCCTGCAACCGCCCTGCGCGGCAACCGAGTCGAGCAGTTCGCGCAACTCCAACAGCAGATGCTCGATATGCTGGCGCAGATGAGTCCTGAAGAGCGTGCACAAGCGCTACGCTCGCTCACAGGCATGTGGATGAACACCGATCCGAACTTGCGCAACCAGATGATTTTCGAGGGGATGCGCGCCTCTTTTGAGTATTGGCAGAGCCTCTCGCCCGAGCAACAGCGCGAGATGATGGAGATGGGGCGCAGGTTCTTCGAGCAGTATTTCGGCGGCGGCGGGTACTAAACCCACAGTTGACCCTCGCCGTATCCCTCGCTCCTTGCACGCAGGGAGGGGCTGACACTCTGCGTTTTTCAGCCCCGATTGTCCCTCCACACGCGGGGGGACAATTAGCTCCTTCCCTGCGTGCGGAGCGAGCGACTGGGCGTCTCACCCATCAGCGCCGCAAGAAGCTCTCTCAAGCCCCGCCGATAGGGTATAATAGCTCTGTTCATGAACCGACATGAGAAACCCACCAGTCGGCGCGATTTCCTGCGTGAGGGGTTGCGCTCGCTGGTGAACGCAGGCTTTGGGGGCGTCTTCGAAAAGCTAGAGCGGGTGGGCGAACTGGTGGAGCGCGGCGAGCCGAAACCTGCACCGCTCACGCCCGTACTCAGCTGCGAGACCCGCACACTGCATACGCTCTTCGAGGCAGGACAGCTGACCATCGAGACTTGCGCTGCCCTGCTCCACGAACTCGATATCCAAGGCGTTAGCCTCAGCGACCGCCACTTGACAAGCCTACACCCGCGCTATCTGGAGAACCTGCGCGAGACTTGCCATCGGCACGGCGTTACAATTACGGGCGTGATGGCTTCGGAGCCGATTAACCTCAGCGACGAGGCGAACCTGAGTCGGCGGATGGACGAGGTGATTGACCGTCTCCAGGCGGCGTCGGTGCTGCAAGCTCCGCTGGTTCGGCTGCATCTGACCGCCGAGCGCGAGGAGGAGCAGTTCGAGCGCACGGCGCAGTTTCTGCAACGCCTGCTGCCTGAGGCGCGCCGCCGCCGTGTCCGCCTCACGATTGAGAACCGCGACGGCGTCGGGCAACGCCCCGAGCTACTGTTGCACCTAATTCGCGCGTTAGACCCGCGCTGGCTGGGCGTGTGCTACGATTTCGGGCACGGCGCGCCCGAACGGCTCTACGACGCTGCGCGACTGCTCGCCCCCTATGCGTTCCACGCGCACGCCAAAAGCTATGCCTTCGACCCACGCGGCGAGGAGACCCGCCTCGACTATGGGCGTATTCTCAGCACGCTGCGCCTCGCGAGCTATGTGGGCGCGCTCTCAATAGAGTATCTCGGCGAGGGCGACCCTGTTGAGGGCGTGCGCAAAACGCGCGACCTCATTCGCCGACACTGGCGCGCCTACTGAGATGGAGATTCTGGAGCGCGTGCGCGCGACCATCCGCCAGCACTGCCTGCTGCCCCCTGCAGGCGGCGTCGTGATTGTCGGCTATTCGGGCGGCGCCGACTCCACCGCGCTGCTCCACCTGCTGACGCGCCTGCGCGACGAATGGCGGCTCCAGCTGCACGCCGCGCACCTCCACCACGGCATGCGCCCTGAAGCCGACGCCGATGTAGAGGTTTGCCAATCGCTGTGCCAACAGCTCGGCGTGCCCCTCCATGTGGAGCGCGCCGATGTGCCCAATCTCGCGCGTCAGCATAAACTCTCGCTGGAGGAGGCAGGGCGCAACGCCCGCTACGCTTTTTTCGAACGGCTCGCCCAGCGCCTCAACGCCGACGCCGTCGCGCTGGCGCACACCCGCGACGACCAGATTGAAACTATTCTCATTAACCTGCTACGCGGCACGGGACCGCGCGGCTTATGTGGCATGCCCTACAAGCGCGACCGCATCATCCGCCCCCTGCTCGACGCCTCGCGCGAGCAGACCCATCGCTACTGCGCCGAGCAGAGCTTGCCGACGGTGTTCGACAGCACCAACTTAGACCCTCATCAGCTGCGTCGTCGCGTCCGCGCGGAGCTGACGCCCCTGCTGCGCGCCCTCTCGCCCGCGTATGATGCACACCTGCTGCGCTTGGCGGAGATTCTCAGGCAGGAGGAGGCGTGGTGGAGCGAGCAGGTGGAGCATGTCTTGCGCGAGGCGTGTGCGCAAGGTAGTTCACGACGGCTCCCACGAGCGTTTTTCAGCGCGCTCCATCCTGCGCTTCAACGCCGCGTGCTGCGCGAGTGGCTGCGTCCGCACACAGGCGCGCTCCAGCTGCCCCCGTTCGAAATCTTGGAGGCGATGCGCGCGGCGGCTCTGACGGGCGAACGCGCCTCGTGGCAACTGACGCCCACGCTACGCCTCACTGCCGACGCGAACGCGCTCACTCTCCACCATGACACACAACCGCCTGCCGACTATGAGTATCCCGTATCAGTGGGCAAGCCGATTCTGATTCCCGAAGCGGGCTTGTGGCTGGAACTCCGTAGCACGGACATTCCTGTCCGTGCCGACACACTGCTTGGACAAGAAAGCCACCGTAGCACGGACATTCCTGTCCGTGCCAACATACTGCCTGAACAAGAAAGCCACTGTAGCACGGACACTCCTGTCCGTGCCAACACAATGCTTGAACAAGAATGTCAAAGCCACGGCGGCGTCGACATCTGCGCTCAGGCGACTCTTGACGCCGATGCGATTCAGGGACAACTCACTGTGCGCAACTGGCGACGGGGCGACCGCTTCCAGCCGCTCGGCATGCACGCGCCGAAAAAAATCAGCGACATCTTCACCGACCGCAAAGTGCCCCAGTCCGATCGGCGACGGCTTCCCCTACTCTGCGATGAGGCGGGCGTGGTGTGGATTCCCGGCTACACTATCGCCGAGCGCGTCAAAATCACGCCTGCCACACGGCGTATCCTGCGGGCGAGCCTCTCCCGAAACGCAAACGCCGACTAAGCGTCCTACGATATGATGGAACGGGCGTTAGCGATGGACAATCTACACGCTGGAGCGGTTGACCGAACGCTCACCGACGAGCAGTTGGCAACACGAGCCAAAGCGGGCGATAGCGATGCGATGGAAGAGCTCTATCTGCGCTATCGTCAGCCTGTGTTCCGTATCGTGTACCGCTCCACGCGCAACATCGACGAGGCGGAAGACATCGTGCAGGATGTGTTCCTCAAGGCGTTCGAGCGGCTGCACACCTTCCGCGAGCAGAGCCGTTTCAGCACTTGGCTGATGCGCATCGCGCTGAACCTCTGCACCGACCGCGCGCGCATGCGCCAGCGGCGTCAAGATTTGCTGGAGCGTGAAGCCGACCATAAGCTGGCGTGGAGCCATCCGAACCCGCCCGACCCGATGGAGACCGTGCAGCAGAACGCCTTCCACGAAGCGTTCTACACCGCGCTGAACCAGCTACCCGACCACCATCGGCAACTGATTGTGCTGCGCGATTTGGAAGAGATGGACTATGCACAGATAGCCGAGATTTTAGGAACGAGCGTGGGCGCGGTGAAGTTGCGCGTGATGCGCGCCCGACGCGCCTTCAAAGCGAAACTGGAGCCGCTGCTGCGAGCGATTGGAGAACTGGAATGAGAACGCGCTGCCGTGAGATTGAACGCTACCTGACGACCGATGCGGAGTCGCTGCCTGAGGCGGTTCGTGCGCACTTGGCGCACTGCGAGCCGTGCCGTCGCGCGTGGGCGTTGGAGCAACGCTATCGGCGCGCGGTGCAGGCGGCGCGTGGCGAGCCGACGCCCGTGTGTCGCCTGCCTTGGTCGCGTGTGCAAGCGCAGTTAGCGGCGCGTGCTGTCGCGCGCACGCGCCCCGCGCTGGAGTGGTTTGCCCCCGCGCTCGGCGTTGCTGCTGTCGCGCTCCTTGCCCTCGGCGTCGCGCTGATTTCGCGCGCGCCCCAGCCCCAGAAGCTCGCCTACGCAGAGCCGAGCATGCGCGTCGTCGATGCGCCTACCGCAATCGCTGTTGCGCCCACAGCAGACGCTGCGCCGAGGTTCACCGACACGACGCGCCTAACACCGCCCCACGCGCCGTCTCCTGACGCCCCAACCGCCCATGCACAGGCGTCGAGCGAGGCGACCGACTTTGCACGCGCTCGCGTTAAGCAGCAGCCCCCTGAGAGCATCGACGCCAAGAACATCGACACGGGCGTCTCCTATCAAATCGCGACGCTGCCGATGAGCCAGTTTCGCGTAGGCGACGGCGCGGAGGTAGACTACTTGCCGTTCAACTATGGAAATTCCACTTCAGAGGGGGCGCATGAAGATGCGGTGGTTGGCTCTTTTTAGCGTGTGTATC
>CALGZO010000122.1 GCA_937934465.1 uncultured Fimbriimonadales bacterium
TGGCGTTCCGCTACGACGCGCCGTTGGATATGCGCCTCGATAGGGAACAGCCCACCACCGCCTACCACCTGCTGCAGCGCGTCAAGCTGAACGACCTAATCCGCATTTTGCGCGAGTACGGGGGTGAACACTGGGCGAAACCGATAGCACGCGCCATCATTCGCAGGCGCAATCAGGGCAGGATGAACACCACGGGCGACCTCGCCGCGGCGGTGCTGGAAGCCATCCCGAAAAAGTTTCAGGAGAAGCGCATCCACCCCGCCACGCGCACTTTTCAGGCGATTCGAATCGCCGTCAACCGCGAGCTGGACGATTTGCAGCTTGCTTTGGAGTCGATGGCAGACTGCTTGAAGGTGGGCGGCGTGATGTGCGTGCTGGCGTATCACTCGCTGGAAGACCGCGCCGTGAAACACGCCTTTCGGAACTTGGCGCAACGCGCCCGCGAGCCTGTGGGCGTCGGCGGCGCAGGGGAGGAGCATCTGTCCACGCCTGTGCTTGAGATTTTGACCCCTAAACCGTTAGAGCCGAGCGAAGCGGAGGTGCAAGACAACCCACGCGCCCGTAGCGCGAAGCTGCGCGCTGCACAGCGCGTGGCATAGCAGAGGGAGGACCTATGCCGACAACTATGCCAACGAAACCGAAGGGACAGCCTGTGAAACGCAACGCCAGCGTCGCACCGATGCCTGCGGCGCAACGCCGAAACCCACCCCAACGCCGACGCACGACGCGCTGGGGAGCTGTGCTACCCGTGTCGCTAATCACACTCGCACTCTCGGCGCGTATCGCCGCCGTCGCGATGCTCAACTACGAGACGGCGCAATTAGAGCAACTGCGCCGTGAGACCGACCGCGTCAAACTCAACATCGACAAGCTCAAGGGGCAAATCGCTGTGTATACCAACGATGTCGCGCTGAACCGCTGGGCGGAGCAGGCGGGCATGGTGCGCGTGGAGCTGCAGCCTGAGCTGACCGTGATTGGACTGCACGCGCCCAGAACGCCGAGCGCGCCGTTGGCGATGCGCCCGACGGAGTAGGGAGGCGACAGATGGCGAAACCCGTTCCGTACAACCGCCACGCAACTGTGCGCTTGAAAGCGGAGGAGCTGCAGCGCATCGGAATCGCGCGCGGCTTGCTTGCTCTGGGCGGCGCGGCGGTTGTGGGACGGCTTGTCCAGCTACAGGGATTCAAGCACGCCGAGATGCGCGCGGAGGGCGAGCGACGCCGATTGGTGCAGCGACCCTTGCTTGCCCTTCGCGGCGCTATCCTCGACCGACACGGTAAACCCCTCGCGCAGAGCGAATTCTGCTGCCATATCGCGATTGACCCGATGAGTATCCGCGAGGTAGACGCTTTCGCGAAACTACTCGCGGAGCACTTGGACAAGGAAGAGAACTATTGGCAGACGCAAATCCTGCAGGCGCAGGAGCGTCGGCTGCGCTATCTGCGTGTCGCGCCGCAGGCGTCCCTAAACACGCTGGCGCAACTGCGCCGCGCACGCGACGAGCGGTTCGCCCACCTCAAGCGCAGCGAACGACCTGTAATCACGGGCGAGCGCGTGCCCATTCGTCGCTACCCGCAAGGCTCCATCGCGCCCCAAGTGCTGGGACTTACGCAACTGGTGGAAGACCGCGAACAGGGCAACCATATCGTGGCGACCAGCGGTATCGAGCGTAGCTACAATCAGCGTCTGTCAGGCGTCAACGGCAGGGAGTCAGGCGAGCGCGCGGCGGGCGGGCTGCTCATCCCCGAAACTGTGCGCGAGCGGGTACCCCCACGCGACGGCGAACCTGTGCGATTGACCCTCGATGTCGCCATTCAGCAAGCCGCCGAGGACGCCCTGGAGCAGCTCTGGCGCAAGCATCGCCCGAAAGGGGCGTTAATCATCGTGCTGGAGCCGCGCACGGGCGACATCTTGGCGATTGCGAACCGCCCGACTTTTGACCTCATCACACGCGCGGGGCTACGCCCGCCGCGCCACGATACACCAGATGAGCGCAATCGCGCGATGGAACCCCTGCGCAACCGCGCGGTGGAGTTCCTCTACGAGCCCGGCTCTACCGTCAAGCCGCTGGTGGTCGCCGCACTCTTGGAGCAGGGGCAAATCCGCCCGAACAGCCGTTTCAATTGCAACGGTTCCATCGTGATTAGCAGGCGGCGCATCGCGTGCAGCCACCAGCAGCGGCACGGCAATCAGTCGCTGGACGATGTAGTGTGCAACTCGTGCAATGTGGCGATGGCGCAGATGGGGCTACGGGCGCAGCTGACGGGGATATACAACGCCCTGCAGCGGTTCCATCTGTTTGAGCCGTTGCATGCGGGCTTCGCTTATGAAGAGGTGGGGCGCACGATACCGCCTGAGAAGGTGCTGTGGGGCAGGGAGGTACGCGCGGCGAACCTCGCGTTCGGGCAGGGACTGCTGACCACGCCGCTCGCGATGACCGCCGCCTACGCCGCGCTCGCGAACGAGGGACGGTGGATTGCCCCGCGCGTCGTGTTGGAGCCTGCGCCCGAACGCGACTCGCCTCAGCAGATTATCGCGCCCGAACATGCACGCCTCGTCATGCACGGGCTGGTCAACGCGGTGGAGCAGGGCACAGGCAAACGAGCGCAGGTGAAGGGCTACTGGGTGGCGGGAAAAACGGGCACGGCGCAGAAAGCTTTGGAAGGCGGACGCGGCTACGCGAAAGACAGATACATCGCCTCGTTCGTGGGTATCGTGCCTGCGGACGCGCCACGCGCGGTGATATTTGTGATGGCAGACGAGCCGCGCAACGGCTACTACGGGGGCGAGGTGGCAGCGCCTGCCTTCCGCCAAGTGGCGCAATTTCTCATGTGGTACTGGCGGATTCCCTCCACACGGCGCGAGGATACACGCACACTGCCGCCGCGCGGGGCGCGTATAGGGTGATACGATGCGACTGAGCGAACTGATGCAGGGCTTGCCACTCCTCTGGGCGCAGGGCGACGCCGAGATTAGCGGGATCTGCGTCGACTCGCGCAAGGTACAGCCCGGCGACCTGTTCGTGGCGATTGTCGGGCGCACGCACGACGGACATCGGTTTATAGAAGACGCGCTCGCGCGTGGGGCTGTGGCGGTAGTGGCTCAGCACGCACAGGGCGACGCCGTTCTTGGCGTCGGCTTAGACAGGGGGTGCGACGACACGAATGTCGTCGCACCTGTGGTAGGTGCACCCACCCTCTACATCGTGCCCGACACGCGCGACGCCCTCTGGCGCATCGCCCAACGCTTCTACGGCGACCCCTCGCGCCACATGCTCACCATCGGCGTCACGGGCACGAACGGCAAAACCACCACCACACACATGCTCCAAAAAATTCTGGTCGCATGGGGCAAGCCGACGCTGATTGTGGGCACGCTCGGCGCGTGGATCGAGTACCCCGACGGCAAACGCCTCACGCTCGCGCAGGAAGGCGAGTTCACCACCCCCGAAGTGTATCAGTTGCAAGCGCTGCTCAGAACCGCCCGTGAAAGCGGCGCCGAAGCGGTCGTGATGGAGGTCTCCTCGCACGCGCTGGATCAGCAACGCGCCGACGGCGTCCACTTCGACGCAGGCGTGTTCACCAACCTGACCCAAGACCACCTTGACTATCACGGCACGATGGACGCCTACGCCGCCGCCAAGCTCCGCCTGTTCACCGAACTCGCCGAGCAGAGCGCGAAGCCGTTCAAAGCGGTGATAAACATCGACGATGAGTGGGGGAAGCGCTTCGCCGCGCGCGCTCGTGGCCCAGTTTACACCTACGGACAGAGCGCGTGCGCTCAAGTGCAGGCGGTAGATGTGGAGTACGGGCTGAACGGATTGCGGTTTGCCGTGCGCAGCGCCTTCACGCCCAGTGAGGGCAGGGCAGAGGGCGCACTCGCGCTCCCCCTCACCGCGCCATACAATTTAAATAACGCCCTCGCTGCGGTTGCGACTGCGCTGGCGTTGGGCGTTCCCCTTGAAGTCATCCAGCGCGGCTTGGCGAGCTTGG
>CALGZO010000123.1 GCA_937934465.1 uncultured Fimbriimonadales bacterium
CGGGGCAGATTGTGTTCTTTTCGTTGGCGCAGGCGCGGGGCGGCACGACCCTGAGCGCAGTTGCGATCGATTTACCAGAAGGCGTCACGCCAGAGCCTAATTTGCCGCTCACGCGCTTAGGAACTTTCCTCTGTTTCGCCGACCAGCAAAATCGGATTTGGGTGTTCAACCCGACGAACCTCGCGTGTGCGCAGTTGCCGTCGGCGTCCAGCCAGCCGATTACCGCGCTGGCGTCTCTGGGCGAGGGGGCGTTGGCGGTCGGTCGCGCCGACGGGCGCGTGGACATCTATCAGGGCGACCGACTGGCGCTGTCGAACCTGCGCGTTCCCGGCTCAGGACGCCAAGCCGTGCATTTTGTGGGGCAGCAAGGTCAGTATCTCTGGGTCGCGGCGGGAACGCGCGTCGGGATATATCACCTCAACACGCGCAAGTGGCACTCGATTTATGTGTTGGAGAGCGCGCCTGTCGCCCCGCCTGCCTATGACGCTCGTACCGACACACTCTATGTGCTGACGCAGCAAGGTTGGCTCCATGCCTACAATCTCGTCAAAGGCGGTTTCACACCCCTCTATCCCCATCGCCTGTTCAGCGAGCCGAGCGTTGCCCGTGCGACCTTGCACACCCTCACACGCGCCTATCGCGATACGACCTACATCTATTTGCAAGCGCAGCTGAGCGACGGAACCGTCCGCACGATGTTCATCACGGGTGTGAACCCACTGAACCGATTCGTTAACACGCAGACGCCGCCTAATGCGCCCATCGGTTCCCGATGGCTCTTCACTGGGAATACCGAGCAAGACCTCGCGCTGTGCTGGGTGGCGTTCGGCGCGGGCAGTGGAGCCAATCGCGGCGCGTTTTACGGGTTCCGCCTGCGGTAGGTACAATATGCCCTGATGTGGGCAATCGAGACGCGCAACCTGCGCAAAGTGTTCCGACCGCTGCTGGGCGGCAAACCGCTCACAGCGGTCGACAACCTGAACCTGCAAGTGCCTGCGGGAACTGTGTTCGGGTTTCTGGGCCCCAACGGCGCGGGGAAGACCACGACCATTCAGATCCTGATTGGGAATGTATACCCCACGGCGGGCGAGGCGTTTGTGCTGGGGCATCGCGCGGGCGCGTTAGCCGCCAAACGCAAACTCGGCTTCCTGCCCGAAAAGTTTCAGTTCCACGATTTTCTGACTGCCGAAGAGTTCCTGCGCATGCACGGGCGTCTGGCGAAGATGGACGGCGCAACCCTACGCAAGCGCATCGACGAGGTGTTGGAGCTCGTGGGGCTGTCCGAGCGGCGGCGCAGCAAAATCCGCGAGTTCTCCAAAGGCATGCAGCAGCGCATCGGACTGGCGCAAGCCATCCTGCACGACCCCGACCTCGTGATCCTGGATGAGCCGACCTCCGCATTAGACCCTCTGGGGCGGCGGCGCGTGCGCGAAGTGGTGCAGTATCTCAAAGAGCGCGGCAAGACCGTGTTCCTCAACTCGCACCTGCTGTCGGAAGTGGAACTGAGTTGCGACCAAGTGGCGATTATCAATAAAGGGCGCGTGGTGAAACAGGGCGTGCTGGAAGACCTGCTGGTGAACCGTTCCATCGTGAGCATCGAGCTGCAGCAGGCGACGCCGCAGGTGCTGGAAGCGATGGCGAAAGTGGCGCAGCGCGTGCATCCCATCGACGAACGGCGCGTGACGGCAGAGGTCGCCCACGAAGACGATGTGCCCCAGCTGGCGCGCGCGATTATCGAAGCGGGCGGCGCACTGATGGGGCTTCAAGCGCACCGCGAGACGCTGGAAGACTTGTTTATCCAGACGGTGGAGGGCGAGAGCAAGTAGCGATGAGCGTGATTGTGGCGTTAACCTTGAAAGAAGCGATGCGCCGACGCGCGTTTCTGGGCACGCTGATTATCCTGATTGGGCTGTACGGGCTGACCTTCCTGCCCCGCGCCTTCAAAGAGGCGTTCGGCGGCGACCAGCAACAGTTCGAGGTGGGCGTCAACCTCGCGGTGCTGTTCGGCGTGGACATGATTAAGTTCTTCTCGTCGGTGCTGGCGATTCTGCTGTGCGCTGGAGCGATTACCGCCGAGATTGAGCGTGGCTATCTCGCGGCGATACTGCCCCGCCCCATCCACCGTTGGGAGCTCTACTTGGGCAAGTGGCTTGGGGTGATGCTCTTCAGCGCGGCGAACGCCACGCTGTGGACGGCGATGCTGTGGGCGTCGGTCGCGGTGCAGGGCGAGCCGCGCGCCGAGATGTGGCGCGCCCTGCCCTATGTGCTGCTCTACCCTGTGCTGTATGGCACGCTCGCGCTCGCGCTCTCCAGTTTTCTGGGCGCGTCGATAGCGTCGATGTTCACGGTGGCGGCGGGCGCGTTCGCCTACTTCGCCGACCACTTCCTGCGCCCGATAGCAGGCTTTTTCGATGTGCGCCTGCTACAGCAGATGGTGTGGCTCTCGGAGTGGGTGCTACCGATGGCGGTGCTGAAACGCTTGGTGCAAATCCGTGTGGATACGATACTGCCGCCCGGCTTTGGCGAGCGTCCACGCTTCGGACGCCCCGAAGTGCTGGAGTTTTTGAACCCGCCCGTGCAGAACACCGACATCGCCTATGTGGGGCTGTATATCGTGATTGCGCTGTTGGTGGGCGCGGTGATTTTCTGGCGACGCGATGTGCAATAACTCGACGCCCGTTCTGATGTATATCGTGAACTACGCGCCGACGACGGACGCGGCGCGTGCGCTGGCGATAGCCGAGCGCGCGCTGTCGGGTGGGGTGAACGCGGTGATGTTGCGCGTGCGTGAGTTGCCTGCGCGCCTTGCGCTGGAGATGGCGTTGGAGCTGCGTCGCCTCACACGCGCGGCGCACGCACGGCTCCATGTGAACCCTTACCCCGCGTTAGCCGAGTGGTGCGACGCCGACGCGCTCCACCTGCCTGAACACGCGCCCCCCTACACCCCGCCCGCGCCGATGCTGCTCGGCAGGTCCGTACACAGCGTGGAGTCTGCCAGCCGTGCGCAGGCGGAAGGATGTCACTACTTGCTGGTCGGCTCGATGTACCCCACCGCGAGCCACCCCGATAAGACGCCTGAAGGACTTGAGTTGCTGCGCGCGGCGCGTCAGGCGGTTGCCATCCCGCTGGTTGCAGTCGGGGGGATTACACCAGAGCGAGTCGCCGCTTGTGTGCAAGCAGGCGCACAGGGCGTCGCTGTCATCTCGGGGATTGCCGACGCCGCAGACCCCCAAGCCGCCGCTACGCGCTACTGGGCGGCTTTGCACGATACTGCAACTTGATATTCAATACCTCAATCCCCAACGAGAACGCCATCGCAAAGTAGATATAGCCCTTCGGGATTTTGTAGCCGAACCCCTCGCCCATCAGATTGAAGCCAATCAGCACCAGAAACGCCAACGCCAGCACCTTCAGCGACGGGTGCGTATCTATCACACGGCTCACCGAACCCGCAAACGCCATCATGAACCCTATCGCTATCAGAACTGCGGCAATCATCACCCACAACTCGCGCGCTAATCCGACCGCCGTAATCACAGAATCGATCGAGAACACTAAGTCGATTAGCACAATCTGAACGACTGCGGCGCTGAATGTGAGCGTTCGGGGCGCTTTCACCTCGCCTTGCGACGCCTCCACTTTGTGGTGGATTTCATAGGTGGCTTTGCCCATCAGGAACAGCCCGCCCGCGATGAGGATTAGGTCTCGCCCAGAGAACTCGTTGCCAAAGAGAGCGAAGAGCGGGCTTTCCAAGCGCATAATCCAGGTGATGGAGAGCAGGAACGCCACACGCATCAGGAAGGCGAGGCTCAGCCCGATGAACCGCGCCTTCGCTCGCTGCTCGGGCGGCAACTTATCCGTCAGGATAGAGATGAAGACGATGTTGTCTATCCCCAACACGATTTCGAGGGCGGTCAGCGTCGCGAGCGCGATGACGGCTTCCATCTCTGGGTCTCAGCCTCTGCGTGTCGCTTGGTGGTTTCGCTCCAGCGCTTCGAAGATGGCTTCTACCTGCGCGTTGACCTCCTCGTCGGTGAGTGTGCGGTTCGGGTCACGGAACACCAGCGCGAAGGCGAGGCTATGGAAGCCTTCGGGCACGGGCGCGCCTGTGTAGCGGTCGAACAGGCGCACCGATTCCAACATCGCGCCGCCTGCCTCACGAATCGTGGCTTCCAGCGCGGCGAACGGCGTGGATTGCGCCGCCACAATCGCAATATCGCGCAGCACGGGCGGAAAGGCGGGCAGCGGTCGGTACTGCACGCGATGCGCGGCGGCGTGCAGGAGCGTCGTCAGCCCGAACTCCGCCAGGTAGACGCGCTGACGGAACTCGTAGCGCTGTTGCAGCTCGGGGTGCAACTCGCCCAGAACGCCCAGTCGCTGCTGATGCGCGTCATGCACATACGCCGAGCGCGTCGGGTGGAGCCGATGGTCGCGCCCCGCTGCGTCGATAAAACGCGCCTGAATCCCTAACTCGCTGAGCAGATGCTCCACTACGCCTTTGAGCGCGTAGAAGTCGGTTTGTGGGGGCTTGCCCGACCAGTGCGGGGCGTGCAGCGCGCCTGTCATCAACAGACCTAAGTGCGTCCACTCGTGGAATCGTCCCTGCTCATCTTGAGCGAAGACGCGCCCAATCTCGAACAGGTGCAGGTCGCGCCGATTGCGCCGACGGTTGTGGTCAGCGGCGCGGATGAGACTGCTCATCAGCGAGTGGCGTAGCATGCTCAGCTCGTCGCTCATCGGGTTTTGTAGGGGTACGGGCTGGTACATCCACTCGCCGACTCCCTCGCCGCCGCTTTGCAGGGGCGAGGGTGCTTCCAGCGTGTGCCCCACAATCTCCTGTAGCCCTGCGCTCAGCAACACCGTGCGCACGCGCTCGGCGAACGCGCCTTCGGGGCTGTCCTTGCCTTGCGTGGTGAACCCTTGCGGCGGTATCGCAGGGATGCGCTCGTACCCCAGAATGCGTCCCAACTCTTCCACCAAATCTTCCTCGCGCTGCAGGTCGGCTCGGTACAGGGGAACCTGCACGCGGAAGCCGTCCGCTATCGGTTCGGGGCGCAGGTTCAGCCGTTCCAGCGCGGCGTGCGCCTCGTCCGCATCGATTCCGAAGCCCAGCAACCGCTCGGCGCGGGCAAGCCGCACGGTCAGCACGCGAGGCGCGATAGGGTGCGGATAGACATCAATCACGCCTGCCGTCGCCGCCACGCCCGTCCACTGCTCCAGCAACTCGCACACACGATGCTGGGCTACAATCACCAAGTTCGGGTCGACATAACGCTCAAAGCGGTAGGACGATTCGGTGCGTAGCCCCAGCTGGCGTGCGGTCGCACGCACGGATAGCGGGCTGAAATGCGCCGATTCCATCAGGATGTGGCGCGTATCGTCGGTGACTTCGGTCTCCGCGCCGCCCATGATGCCTGCCACGGCGACAGGTCGCTCGGCGTCGCAAATCATGAGCATGCTGGGCGCGAGCGCGTGCGTTTGCCCGTCGAGGGTGGTAATCTGCTCGGCTGGCTTGGCGCGGCGCACCACGATGGCGTGGTCTTTGAGGGTATGTAGGTCAAAGGCGTGCAGGGGCTGCCCCAGCTCCAGCATCACATAGTTGGTCGCGTCCACGATGTTGTTGATGGGGCGCATGCCCGCCGCGAGGAGACGGTTCTGCACGGTCGCGGGCGAGGGTGCGGGCGTGATGTCGCGGATGACGCGCGCGGCGTAGCGTGGGCACAGGTCGGGGTCGCGAATCTCCACGCGGGCGTACTGCGCGGCGTCTAACGGCTCGGCAGGCGGCGGGTTCAGCGTCAGCGCGTTCAGCCGATGGAACAGCGCGGTGGGGCGCGCCGCCTCGCCCAGCAGCGCGTACACCTCGCGCGCCACGCCAAATACGCTCAAACAGTCGCCCCGATTGGGCGTCAGGTACATCGATAGCACCGCGCCCTGCGGGGTCTCCAACACCTCCTCTACTTCCAGCCCCGCCATCGTGAGCCGCTCCGCGAGCTGCTCGGGCGCTAAGTCCACCTGCACAAAGTCCTTAAGCCACTCGATGGGTATGCGCATCGAGCAAGATTGTACCTGAACAGTCTTTAGGCGGCGTTCTCATCGAGCCGTTGGCGGGCGCGTTGCTCGCATAGGCGTTGCTCGGCGGCGCGGAGCATCTGGTCTGCATCCTCGCAGTCGTTCGGGTAGTACGCCCAGCCCGTGTGGATTTCGAACCGCTGGCGCAAGTTGGAGTTGAAGGTGGTCTGCAGCCATTCGGCGAGCAGTTCCGAGACGCGCGCGGCGATAGTGGGCGCGTGTTCGCCTGCGTAGGGCAACAGCAATCCCACCGAGGCGCGCCCGTACCGCCCGATGATGTCCGCTTTGCGCACGGCGTCGCGCACCACTGCCGACGCCTGCAGCAGCAGCTCGCCCAACGCGAACTCGCCCAGCGAGTCGATGGCGCTCTTCTCCGCCACGAACTCGAAAATCGCGAATCCGACGCTCTGGTCATAGCGTGCGGCGCGTTGAATCTCCTCGCGTAGACGCACGCTCAGGTAGTCCGCCGAGAACAGCCCTGTCTGCGCGTCCAGTATCCGCGCCTCGAAGTCGCCCCGCTCCAGCGCGCGCGCTCGAAACCGCTGCTCGTCGAGCCATTCCGCCTCGCTCACCATCCGTCGCAGCTTCTGGGTGGCGTTGCGCAAAATGTGCGATACATAGTTGCACGAGATTTTCAACTGGTGCGCTATCTCGGTCTGGTTGTAGCCCTCGTTGAAGAACAGGTGCAACACCTGTTGCTCAATCTGCTTCAGCTGCTGCATCGCCGTTTCCACCACCACACGCTCTTCAATCGGCAGGTTGAAGGTCTGGCACGGCTCGCAGTTGAGTTTCTCCAAGTCGTAGCCGTTCCACTCGTCTTCCTCGTCTTCGTAGATGGCATCGAGCGAGCTCACTTTGAACACCTCGCGCGTCATCAGCACATCCTCAATCGCTTTGGTGGTCATACCGAGAAACTCGGCAATCTCTTGGGTGGTAGGGGGGCGTCCGTAGCGTGCGCTCAACTCGTTGGAGACGCGATTGATTTTACTGTTGAGCTCCTGCAGCCACGCGGGCTCCTTGATAATCTTGCCCTTGTCGCGCAGGTAGTGCTTAATCTGCCCGATAATCAGGTGCGTGGCGTAGGTGGTGAACTTGACGCCCTTGTCGGGTTTGAACAGGTCGAGCGCGTTCAGCAGTCCGAGGTAGCCTTCTTGAATCAAGTCTTCAATCGGCTCGCCCGACCCGACGAACTTGCGTGCGATGCTCTCCACCAGCCCCGACAGCTGAATGGTGATTGCGTCGCGCAGTTCCAAATCGCGCGTCTCGCAGTATTCCAAGACCAGTTCCTCCGTATCGCGTTTGAGCATGGTGCGCTCCTCCTGAGCTTCTCGTAGCACGGACACTCCTGTCCGTGCGC
>CALGZO010000124.1 GCA_937934465.1 uncultured Fimbriimonadales bacterium
AGCCAAAGTGCAGCGCGGGCGACGCATCGAGGCGACCCTCTCGGGCGAGAATCAGGGCGTCGCGCCGTTCTACTACCCGTGGGCGGTGAAACTGGCGCTGCTCAACGCCAGCAACCAGCCCGTGCTCCAGTGGGATGTACCAGTGGACATCCGTCGGTGGTTGCCCGGCGCGTTCAGCTTCAGCACGGTTTCGCCTGTGATTACGCTGCCGCGCGGAACCTATCGCCTTGCGTTGGGGATTATCGACCCGTGGCGCAACCGTCCGCGCATTCGGTTCGCCAATAACCTCAGCGTGGTGAACGGCTGGACGGTGCTGGAGCAGGTACAAGTGCGCTGAAAAAAAAATCGCGCCGTGCAGGGCGAGAACTGCACGGCGCATCGTTTACCCTCGCGCAGGCATTAGGGGAGAGGACTCTAAGCCTCCGATGATGACGCCTATAGTATAGTTCTCAGGGTATTAAGGGGAAGTTAAGTTGTGTTAGGGGTCTATTAAATTTCGGGATTTGCCGAACTGTGTTGAGTCGTGGCGTAATTTGCCCGCTTTTTGCAGTATAATTGGTGGGGGAAACGCGGATGTCGCTCGCGACGCTACTGGAGTGGTGGAACTTTATCTTCGCGCTGCCGCTGGCGGTGGGAGGAGTGCTCCTGCTGGGGCTGGCGATGTCGGGGCTGATAGACCTGAGCGATGGCGGCGGCGAGGTGGAAGTATCGGACGCCGAAGCAGCCGATACAGACGCCGCGGAGGTAGCCGAATCCGACAGCGCGGAGACCAACGAGGGAGCGGGCAAGCACGCGCCTGTTAAGACGCCCTACAGCAGCCATGACCACCACGCCGACGCCGAGAAACCGCTCTGGCTCAAGTTCCTGAACCTGTTCGGCATCGGCATGGGGCTACCCCTCTCGATGGCGGTTCCGCTGCTGATGATGATTTGGGGCGCGGTGGGGCTGATTGGCAACGGTATTTTCGGACCGCTGCTCAAGGTTCCCGCGCTCTACGCGCCGCTGTCGGGCATCGTGGCGCTGGTTTCGATGGCGCTGATTGGGCGCACGGCAGGGCTAACGGTTCGGCGTATCTTGCGCGAGGATGCGTCGCCTATCGTCGACAAGTACGGTCTTGTGGGCGCGACGGGGCGCGCGGTGTATGAGATTACGCATGAGGGCGGCGTGGCGCATGTGCGCGACCGCTACGGCAACCTGCACCGCATCGTCTGCCGCGCTGCGCCCGGCGAACCCACCATCCCCGCCGATACGCCCGTCCTCGTCGCACGCTACGACGAGCAAACCCACCTCTACTGGGTCGAGCGCAATCCGCTGGAACTGCCCGACCATTCGCCTGAGGTACAATCCTCAGCGCATCAAACCCAACACATCGGGGGACACATCATCGATGGAGGTTAAACGATGCATAGCTGGTTCATTCTGATTGGCTTGGCGCTGATGCTGCTCGCTGGGTTCGGCGGCGGCATTCTCGGCGCCGCGTGGGGACCTATTCAACAAGTCGTTTCGGCGGCTGTGGGGGCAGCGCTACTGGTCATCGGGTTCATCTTCCTGATGATTTCCAAGTTCTATGTGCGCCCCTCGGCGAACATGGCGTATGTGCGCACGGGGTTCGGGGGACGGCGCGTGGTGCTGGACAGCGGCGCGCTGGTGTTTCCGTACCTGCATACGCTCGTGCCCGTGTCGCTGGAGACCATGAAACTCGAAGTGGAGCGCAAAGGACCCGATGCGCTGATTACCCGCGATAACCTGCGTGTGGATGTGAAGGCAGAGTTCTACATCAAGGTACAACCTGAAGTGGACGCGATACTCAACGCCGCGCGCTCGCTGGGCGACAAGTCGGTGAATGCCCAGTCGGTCTCGCAACTGGTGTTCGAGAAGCTCGTCTCCGCGCTGCGCAGCGTGGCGGCGACAAAAGACCTCGTGGAAATCCACGCCCAGCGCGACGCCTTCGCCAGCGGCGTGCAACAACTCGTCCGCTCCGACCTCGAACAGAACGGACTGACCCTCGAATCGGTGACCATCTCACGCTTAGACCAGACCTCGCAAGAGCTCCTCTCGGACAACAACATCTTCGATGCGCAGGGCAAGCGCAAGATTACCGAGATTACGCAAGCCGCGCTGGTGGAACGCAACCGCCTCGAACAAGAAGCACGACGCGAAATCACGCTCAAGAATGTGGAGACCCAGAAAGAGATTCTGGACTTAGAGCGTCAACGCGCCGAGGCGGAAGCCGCCCAAGAAGCCGAAGTCGCTAAAGTGCAGGCGGAGAAGAAGCGCGAAGCGGACACCTACCGCATCGAGCAGGAACGCCAAGTGCAAGAGGCGCAAATCCAGCAAGAGCAAGCCGTGCGCGTCGCCGCTATCGAGCGCGACCGACTGCTCCTGCTCAAGCAGCAAGACCTGCAAAAAACCGACATCGACCGCGAGAAGGCGGTAGAGCTCGCGCAACGCGAAAAAGAGATTGCCGTCGCGGAAGCCGAACGCCAACGCGCCGAAGCCGAAAAGCAGGCGTTGGAAGCGCAAGCCGAGCGCGAACGCGCCAAACAGCAGATTATCACCGTCGAGCAACTCGCCGCAGCCGAGCGCGAGGCGCAAGCCAAACTCATCGCCGCCAAACAGCAGATCGAGCAAGAACGCATCAAGCGTGAGACTGATGTGCAGGTGGCGGCGTTCGCCGAAGTGAAGCAGGCGGAGGCGCAAAAACAGGCCGCCGAGCTGGAAGCCGAAGCGACGCTCACCCGCGCACAAGCCGACGCCAAAGCCCGCGAACTGCAGGCACAGGGCGAAACCGCCGTGAAGATGGTCGATGTGAACATCGCCCGCGAGCAGGTCGAGGTCGAGCGCGCCCGCGTGGAGGTGGAACGCCAAGCGCTGGAGTACCGCCAGACCTACAGCGAAGCCGCGCTCAAGTACGAACTCGAAAAGCTCCGCATCGAGGCGCAGCGCGATGTGCAGGTCGAGCTGGCGCGCTCGATTGGCGAGTTCATGAGCCGCGGCACGATGAACATCTTCGGCGACCCCGAAACGCTTGCCCGCATGACCGAGCAGTACGCCAAAGGCTTGGGGCTGGGCATGGCAGTGGACGGCGCGCTGTCGGGTTTGCAGGCGCTCGGCGACGGGAACGGCAAACTCGGCGAGATGGCGCAGCAGCTGATGACCATCGCGCAGCGCATGGGCGCGGTGCGCTTACAATCGCAAACCGACGCTGCAACGCCCGCCGAGACCCAGAAAGACTAAGCCCCAACGGTGCGACGCCATTCTTGGCGTCGCACCATCGTTGTCCCGCCGACGACACACAAGCGTAGCGTCGGCGTCCTCGCCGACGAACAACACAGGTGCGACGCCTTTCTGGGCGTCGTATTGCGTCCCCGCCGACGGACAACACAGGTGCGACGCCTTTCTGGGCGTCGCATTGTCGTGCCCACCGACGAACAACGCTGGTGCGACGCCTTTCTTGGCGTCGTATTGTCGTCCCCGCCGCCGAGCGACCCATCGTAGCGTCGGCGTCCCCGCCGACGAACTACGCTGGTGCGACGCCTTTCTGGGCGTCGTGCAAGTGTGGTACGCTGTGCTTCGTAGCGTCGGCGTCCCCGCCGACGAGCAACACAGGTGCGACGCCTTTCTTGGCGTCGTATTGCGTCCCCGCCGACGAGCAACCCATCGTAGCGTCGGCGTCCCGCCGACGAGCAGCATAGGTGCGACGCCTTTCTGGGCGTCGCCCATCGTAGCGTCGGCGTCCCCGCCGACGAGCAACCCATCGTAGCGTCGGCGTCCCGCCGACGAAAAGTGCTTGGACAGGAATGTCCAAGCCACAAAAGTGCGGGTGCGACGCCTTTCTTGGCGTCGCCAAGCGTAGCGTCGGCGTCCCCGCCGACGCATGCGCTTGGACAGGAATGTCCAAGCCACATCGCGCAGCGTCAGCGTCTCGCTGACGACCAACACAGGTGCGACGCCCTTCTGGGCGTC
>CALGZO010000125.1 GCA_937934465.1 uncultured Fimbriimonadales bacterium
GGGCAGTCGGGTAATCGCCGTGCCGCGCACATCCTGCTTGACGGTGGAGGGCAGGTCGTTCACCATGCCTTTGATGGCGACGATGAGGTTGGGCACGAAGCCGAAGTGCGCCCACTGAGTGCCATATTCGTAGCCAGCGCCTTTGGTGACGCGCTCGGCAAGGCGATAGGAGATGTCGCGCGATTGCGCCTCGTTTGAAATGAAGGTGAAGCGGACGCCTTTCCGCATCAGGTGTGTTAGCACCGCTTCGAGTTGGGGCTGGTTTTCGGCGATAGTGCTGGCGCTCCAGTTGGACGAAATCATCACGAGGTCGCCCGGCTGGAGTTTCTCGATTTCGTCGTAGAACTTCTGCACGGGCGGCGAGATGCTGGCGGGCATGCGCAGGGGCGCCAGCAGGAACACGACGATGTTCACGAACAGCAGCAGGTACAACAGCCGCCGATCGATGCCTAACATGCGTTGCCAAATCGTTTGGGGTTGCATAGGTCGCCTCCTTAGGTCACGCCGCGCTCTAAGCTCAGCCACAGACGGATTGCCATCGCGAGTCCGCCGATGCCCACGCCGAACTCAATCGCGCGTTGGGCGGGCGCGTTGAGTTGGGTCAGCAGCCAGTTCGCGATTTTGGGCAGCGCGATGTTGTGCTGCACTTGGCTGAGCAGGTTCGCTCCCTCAGGCGCAGCCGCTTCGGGCAGCCCCAGCAGCGTATAACTCAGATACGCGCCCAGCGGCACGACGCCAATCATCACGACCATCGCCGTGAACATCAAGATACTCGCCTCCACCGAGCGGATGCGGAACGCGCGATACGCCGCCGAGAAGATATAAAAGGCAATCAGCGAGAACATCGCCGCGTCGAGCTGCACCAGCGTAAAGTCGAACAGCAGCGTGAACCCCTGCTTGATGGTCGCGTTCTCTTCCTGGAACAGCAGTTGGCTTTCCATCATCGACTTGGAGATGCTCAGGAACGCCATCACGACGAACGAGACGAGCAGCACGACGCTGTAGCCCCACTGAGCGCGTTTTTGCACCACATTGCGCAGGTGGAGGCGCACCAGTCCGTAAGTGCCCAGCCCCAACGCCAGCGCGCCGATGATTTGCAACACATTCTGCGCGGGTTGGATGGCGTCGGTGAGGAAGTTCTTATTGTCGTCGGGGTGGGGGAATAGGATTTCGCCTGCGCCTTTCACGGGCAGGAAGAACTCCGCCGCGAAGAACAGCCCTGAGAAGAAGGTGATGGCGACAATCAGGGCGCGTCGTCCGCGCGGCGGCAGCGTCTGTAGCACTGGGATTAGCCCGAACAGCAGCACGAACGCGCCCAGTGCGATTAGCGTTGCGTACAGGGTGCGGTTCGGTTCGGGCAGCTGCCACGGCGCGTTCGCCTGCGCTATCAGATGCGTTATCATGGCGCGCCACCTCCGAAGAACGCCTCCCAGCCGCCAGGTTGACCGAGCAGTCGGATAATCGGGGCATCAACGCCCATGACGCTCGCCGCCGCCACCCCGCCGATAGTTGTCATCGCGAACAGCAGCTTGGCTAAGTCTTGCCCCACCAAGCTGCCGAGCAGCACGGGTTCACGGCTGAGATACGCGCTGGTGGCGTAGAACTCGTCGCCGATGATGGTGTAGTCGCACGCCGCCACGAAGAAGGGCACCTGCGTGAAGCTGACCGTGCCTGCAATCTGTATCGCGCCGACCATGTTGCCCGTTTCGGCGAAAATCAGCGATTCGGCGAAGAACACGCCGAACATGAAGTTGGCGGCGACGCGCTCGCGCTGAATCAACCCCGCCGCGCCCGACGCAAACGCGAACTGGCGGTCTGAGAGGAACCGAATACTATCGGCGTCGTAGAGGTCGGGGCGTCCCGCCTCGTTGTAGGCGTCGGCAATCGACTCCTGCGCGACGGCGAACACGGTCGGGTCGGCAGTGAGCAGGCGCATCGGCGTCGCGAATCGGGCAATCTGTTTGGTGATATACTTGAAGATTGTTAACGCCTGCACCGCCTCCACGCCGAAGCTGGTCAGTCCTGGGATCATCGTCACGGGGCGTCCCAGCTCGGTGGAGCGTCCAATCGCCTCGTCGATGGCGTCCAGTCCGGGGATGCGGCGGATGTAGAGCTGTGCGCCCGCCCACGCGCGCAGGATGTTGACCAGCACCGCCAGCGCGATGAAGCCAATCACTAACGCGGCAAACCAGTTATCTTGTGCATGTTGATAGGTCATCGCTCCCTACTCCTGAGTCGCTTGCATCTTTCGTTCTTCGCTGAGCTCTTCGATTCGCTCAATCAGTCGGTCCCAGTTCTCGCGCTCGCTGAGCAGTTGGGTGTAGATATCGACGCGCTCGAAGCCCAGAAATGGCGCGAGGAACGGCGCGAACACCACGCCTGCCTGCGAGCCGATGAAGGCGAACGGCTTGTGCAGTTCCAGAAACAGCACGGCAGGCGCGCTCAGTCCACGCCGCACGACCTGCTGCGCCAGCGCGTCGATTAGCTCCTGCTTCCGCGCCTCGCTGAGAGGCTCTTTCCAAAACTCACGCATAACTCCCCTGTGGCTTGGACTTCAGTCCAAGCGTAGTTCATTCACGGACAGAAATATCCGTGCTACAGTGGCTTGGACTTTAGTCCAAGCGTGCTGCTCTGTGGCTTGGACATTCTTGTCCAAGCGTGATGCACGGACAGGAGTGTCCGTGCTACAGTGGCTTGGACTTCAGTCCAAGCGTGGTTGGTTCCCGGACAGGAGTGTCCGTGCTACAGTGGCTTGGACTTTAGTCCAAGCGCAGGTGCGACGACTTTTTTTGCGTTGCGAGTTCGTCGGCGGGACGCCGACGCTACAGGGCACGGACAGGATTGTCCGTGCTACAGGTAGTGGTTTGGCTGCACGGACAAGAATGTCCGTGCTACGAGGGGTACTATGATAATCGGTTATGTTGTTGTCTGGATAGGCGTGGTTCTCGCGCTTGCCTCTGTGCTGCTCTATGCGCTGAGCGGGAAGCGTTCCCAGCTGGTGCGTTGGGCGCGTGGGGCGTATATCGGCGCGTTCGTTGCAATTGTCGGCGCGGAAGCGCTGCTGATGTACGCGCTTCTGGCGGGCAGGTACGACCTTCAGTATGTGTTCAGTTTCAGCGAGCAATCGCTGACGCCGCTGTTCAAAATCGCCAGCGCGTGGGCAGGTCAGGAAGGCAGCTTCCTGCTGTGGGCGTTGTGGACGGGCATCTATGGCTTGGCGCTGATGCGCACTGCAGGGAGCTATGAGCGTTGGGTGATGGCGGTGTATGGCGGTGTGGTGCTGCTGCTGATGGCGATTCTGGCGTTCCAAAGCCCGTTCGCGCCGCTGCCGAAACCCGACCCAGCGCCGCCAGTGTGGCCCCCGCGCGACGGGTTCGGCTTGAACCCCGTGCTGGAGAACCCGTGGATGAAGATTCACCCGCCCATCATCTTCGCAGGGTTCGCCGCGCTCGCCGTGCCATTCGCCTATGCGATTGCCGCGTTGTGGCGGCACGAGTATCACGAGTTCGCCGTGCGCGTGCGCCCGTGGGCAATCTACTCGGCGACGATGCTCGGCTTCGGACTCGCGCTCGGCGGCTACTGGGCATACGAGACGCTCGGCTGGGGCGGATTCTGGGCGTGGGACCCTGTGGAGAACAGCTCCTACTTCCCGTGGCTGCTGATGGCGGCAGGCTTACACGGCATTATGCTCCAAATCAATCGCGGGCGCATGGCGCGTTGGAACCCCCTGCTGATAGCGACGCCGTTCATCCTGTTTTTGTACGGCACTTTCCTCACGCGCAGCGGCGCGCTCGCGGAGGTCTCGGTACATTCGTTCGTGAATATGGAGACCAACGCACTCAAGATTCTGATGGGCATGCTCATCGGCAGCGGGCTGTTGACGCTGGGGCTGTGGGCGTGGCGCTACCGACAGATGCCCCTGCCCGCTCCCAACATGACCAACGGCTTCTCGCGCGAGGCGGCGGTGCGCTGGGGCATAGCGCTCCTCACAATCTCCGCCTTGATTAGCCTGATTGGAACCTCGTGGCCACTCATTACGAAAGCCGTCGGCAAGCAGATGGAAGCCCTCAAGCCAGAGTTCTACAATCAGGTGCATATCCCGTGGATTGTCGTCACGGCGATTGTGCTGGCGGCTGCCCCGATGCTCACTTGGCGCGGCATGTCGCTGGACGCGATTCTGGAACGCCTGACAAAGAGCTGGCTCGCGGCAGTGGCGACAGGGTTTGTGCTGTTCTTTCTGGGGTTCCGCGAGCCTGTGACCTTGCTGATATGCACGCTCGTTGCCTTCACTGCCTATGCGAACGCGGGCGCGATTTGGCGACGCTGGCGCACCTCACGCCTGACGCTGGGCGGATTCCTCACGCATGTCGGGCTGGCAGTCGCGATTCTGGGCTTAATCCTATCGTATGGCTACGAACGCAAAGAGCGCGTAGTGATTCTGCAAGGTCAGGATACCTTCGCGATGGGCTATAAGTGGCGCTACTTGGGCATGACGGGCAACGAGAAGTTTCCGGGCGAACCGCTCGCCGACAAGTTCAACCGAGTGCGCATCGAGATTGCCTCGCACAACGAGAAGTTCATCGTGGAGCCGCGCTTCTATCAAGACCAGCGGCGCGAGACGGGCAACAATGTGGTCTGGCCCGCCATTATCCGCTGGTGGGATCACGATTTGTATGTCTCGTTCTTTGCGCCGCCGCAAGTGGACGCCAGCCCGCTCACTTTGACGCTCCACGAGCAAGAGAAAGGCACAGTGGAGGGCTACACCATCGAGTTTCTGGGCTTTCAAACGGGCGGCGCGATGGGCAGCGAAGGCTTCCGCGCGATTGCCAAAGCCCGTGTGAGCCACCCTGACTGGAAAGAGCCTGTGGAGGTAGAGCCGTTCCGCATCGTCACAGGCGGAGGCGTCGTGCCGATCCCTGTGCCGCTGCCCGACGGCGCACAGATTCTGGTGGGACAGATGGATGTAAACCAACGGCTGGTGCAGTTCCAGCTGGTGATGGTACCGGGCAAGCCCGAGACCGCGCCGCGCTGGGTCATCCCGCTGGAGGTCTATTATAAGCCGTTCACGATACTGGTGTGGCTGGGACCGCCACTGACGCTGCTGGGCGGGCTGCTGGCGACGCTGCGCCGCGCACGCGACGCACGCTACGGTGTGGCTCGGGCGTCGCTGGAGCCGTTTCCTGCGCCCAAGCCGCGCACGATCAAACCGCGCGGACGCCGCCCACGCCTCAAAGAGACCGTCGCGGCGCACTCAGAGCAAACACAACTTTAGGAATTTGACAGGAATCGCGACGCCTGCCCCGAATCCTGCGCGTAGGTGAGCCTATGCGAAGGATAGCAATCTGGTGGCTACTGAGCGGATTAACTGCGACGGCTGTGTGGGCGGATGTGTCGTTTGGCGGTTCGCCGAGCGCAGGAATGGGCGGCGCAGGATTGGCGGTACTTCGGCGCCCCTCTGCGCAGGTGTTCCAGAACCCAGCGATAGCGGCGTATATCGCGCGCCCGCGCGCCTCAGGTACTGTGGACTTCAACTCGCGCGGCGCGTCGGTGCGCAACCTGCTGGACGACCTGGAGGTGAGGCAAGGCAGCGCGGCAAATATCAACACCGCAGCAGGGCTGCTGCGCAACTATGCACGCCAAGACACACAGCTGCAGGCGCTGGGCGACTTGGGCGTGATTGCAAACGGCGTGGTGGTCTCGGTCGGCGGCATCGTGGACGCGCGGCTGCTGCCTAACGACGCCCTGCGCAACTGGGCGCGCACAGACGGCAATCCACTCAACCTGCCCGCGAACGCCCGCGCCGACCTGATAGCCGTGAGCGTGATTAGCCTGCCCGATGTCGCCGCCGCGCTCCGATTACCGAGCGAGCAGGGCGACCTGGCAGTGGGCGTGCGACTGCGCAACCTGAAATTCTACTACACCCACTATACCGCTAATCAGGCGCAGTTGCAAGCAGGCGGCGCCGCCACACGCGCCCCCGAACTGCAAGGACGCGACTACCTCGAACGCAGCACCGTCGGCGTCGACTTAGGATTCCTGTGGCGACCCACGGGCGACCAAACCTATACCCTCGCGCTGGTCGTGGAAAACTTTATCGAGCCGAACATCCGTTTCCAAGCGACCGATCGCAACGGGCAGGTATTTAACTTCAAGCCGCTCAAGCGCACCTACAACGCGGGCGTCGCTGTCGAGCTGGAGACTGGCTCGCTGATAGCCATCGATTTCGTCGATGTGGGCAACAATGCAGGCAGAGGCGAGATACGGCTGGGCTACGAGCAGCGGCTCACGCGCAGGCTGGCGCTGCGCACGGGCTACGCTTCCCGAACAGGCTGGACGGCAGGACTGGGCGTCGGCGGGTTCAACATCGCCTACTCCAATCAGTTGCCTATCGTCGTCTCGCGCACGCTGAACTTCTAACGCGGCGCGCCCCTGCTGTGGAGTTTATCTGTGGCGTGGGTATCTACGCCACGCCACTCCATCGCGTGCAATCGGGTAGGACAAAGCCGCAGCAAGGCGAATCCTCGATTAGAGATGCCGTTTATTGCACGCAATCCGTACACGGAACAGGTGATACGCGAGTTTCGCTCGTACGACGGCGACGCCATCGAGTCGCACTTGGCGATGGCGCGGCTGGCGTTCCTGCGCTGGCGTGAAACGACCTTCGCCGAGCGCGGGCGCGCCCTGCGCACTGTCGCAGAAACTCTGCGCGACGACCTCGAAAACTACGCACGCCTCATCACTCAAGAGATGGGCAAGCCCATCAAGCAGGCGCGCGCAGAAATAGAGAAGTGCGCCCGCGCGTTAGACTACTTCGCGGAACACGCCGAGAGCATGCTCAGCCCTATTGAGGTGGAAACCGACGCGCAGAAGAGCTATGTCGCATTCCAGCCGCTGGGCGTGCTGCTGGCGATTATGCCGTGGAACTTCCCCTTCTGGCAAGTGGTGCGCTTCGCGGCGCCCGCTATCGCCGCTGGCAATGTGGTAGCGCTCAAGCCCGCGCCGAACACCCCGATGTGCGCCCTTGCTCTGTGTGAAGCCTTCGAAACCATCGACTTCGATTTCCCCGTACTCTACACCATACTGGCGGAGGTGGAAGACATCCCCGACATCATTCGCCATCCCGTCGTTGCAGGCGTCACTTTCACGGGCAGCACCCGCGCTGGACGCGAAGTCGCCAAACTGGCAAGCGAATCGCTCAAAAAGTGCGTGCTGGAACTCGGCGGCAGCGACCCTGCGATTATCCTGCCCGACGCGAATCTCGACCACGCCATCCCCCAGTGCGTGCAAGGACGCTACCAAAACACCGGGCAAAGCTGTATCGCCCTCAAACGCTTCATCGTGGACGACCTCCTCTACTCAGAGTTTCTGGAGCGGTTCGTGGAGCAGAGCCGAATCCTGCTGATGGGCGACCCGATGGACGAGGAGGTGGACATCGGTCCGTTAGCCCGCGCCGATTTGCGCGAGAACCTCCACCGACAGGTGCAGCAAAGCCTCGAAAAAGGCGCAGTGGCGCACCTGGGCGGCAAAATCCCCGACGGCAAAGGCTACTTCTATCCACCGACCGTGCTGACCAACATCGCGCCCGATATGCCCGTGTGGAAGGAGGAGACTTTCGGACCCGTCGCGCCGATTTATCCCGTGAGCAGCCGCTACGAGGCAGTGCAAGTCGCCAACGCCACCGATTACGGACTCGGCGCGACCGTGTTCACGGAGAACCTGCGCTTAGGCGAGGAGTTGGCGCGGATGCGCCTGGAAGCAGGCAACTGCTTTGTCAACCAGTTCGTGTTCTCCGACCCACGCTTGCCTTTCGGCGGCGTCAAACACAGCGGCTTCGGCAGAGAGCTGGGGCTGTTCGGAATCCGCGAGTTCGTGAACATCAAGACCGTGTATGTCGCATGAGCAACGCCATGAAGAGCTGGTCCGAAGTAATTCGCGATATTATAGAATCCAACGGTGGACAAGCGTCGCTGCACACGCTGTATCAACAGGCGAAGGAGCATCGCAATCTGCCGACGGGCGATTGGCAAAAGACGCTACGCGGCGTGCTGTACCGCGAGGTGCGCAAGGGCGAATATGTCCGTGTTGGATTGGGCGTCTTCGCTCTGCCGCAGCAGGCACAGAATCAGACTGCAACTGCGTATCAGCAAGCGGCGCAGGGACAGTCCTTCCTCAATTACCTCAAGCAACAGAGCGACACACACGGCGCCATACAGGGGATGCTCATCGAAATCGGCAACCATCTGGGCTATCTCACCTACACGAGCGACAAGAACCGCACTTTCGATGGAAAACCGCTGGTGAGCTTGTGCCGACTGTCGGAAATTCCCCTGTTTGCCTATCCAGAACTCGTCGATGTAGCCCGCAACCGCGATGTCTTGTGGTTTAGCAATACTCGGCATCCGTTCCCGAAATATATCTACGATGTGGAGAACACCACTGACTTCCGCAACTCCATGCAGCAAATGTACCAGTTACAGGACTTCGACGCACGCTTTGTGCTGGTAGCCGACTCGCAAAGGCGTGCACAGTTCCAGCGGAATCTGCAATCTGAACCGTTCGTCAAGATTGCTGCGCGCTACTGGTTTCGCTCTTATGAGCAGGTAGTGCGCTTCTACTTCAGCTGTGTGGAGCATTACGAGTTGCGATTGCAGTTTTTGGATGCGTGAGGCGTTTTCTCAAAACCCCCAGAATCGTGGAATGAGCAGCGTCGCCACAATCCAAAAGAGCAAGTTGAGCGGCGCGCCCACGCGCACGAAGTCGCTGAACTGGTACTGCCCCACGCCGAACACCATCGTGTTGGTCTGATAGCCGATGG
>CALGZO010000126.1 GCA_937934465.1 uncultured Fimbriimonadales bacterium
CATGACGCCCCATGCTATTAACCAAGCAAAACGACTTCTCATGGGTATTTGCTACCTCCATCTGTGCCTCTCGAATGATAGCTCACGAATCGCTCTATCCTCGCAAGGACTAGAACTGCCATCGGTATCCACTCTCACAACCTCAACCTTCCCTTATTTCGCCCGTTCTGTACCTTGACTGCCTACTCTGTCAGAGACACAGAGACTTGAAAAGTATAACTCCACCAAGCGGTTATCCGACTCATCAGTCGGGTTTCGCGGCAACAAAACTTCCAGATCGATAGAGGTCAACTCAGGATGCGACTCACTACGACCGACCTTCCAACGAAACAGCGGATACAAAGGCTGGGTTCCCGGAAAAACTGGTCTGCCAAACAATAACTCCACATCCTCAGGCGACACAGACACAAAGTCCGACAGCACACATTCACCACCCCGCGACAGTATAGCCGCCCGCTTGGACAAAGGCAGACGACTGAGCAACCACGCTACCTCATAACTGTGGCGTATGTCTATAAACGCGTGGGGATAGGGCTCCCTGCCGTGAGCTTCAGACAGAACTTGGTTCAAACGGTTTTGCTCTGACGGTGACACGCGGCGCACATAGTTCAACCACGCACTCAAAGGAGCCGCCCATTCCGAAGAACGACCCCGACCCCCTGACCACCTGTACTGACGAGCCAACTCCAAACACGCAGACGCAGGAACCCCCATATTACGCCACCAAAAACTGAACGGGTTATGAAACACCAAAATCTCTGACCGCTTGTGTACCAGCCATCGGGTTCCCTTCTGGTAGGCAGTCGCATAGCCCTGCCATCCCTCCTCTGGCCACCCCGACTGCAGCATGTCTAACTCCGCAACCACGCTCACCGAACTCTGCTGGGCAAACGCTTCCAGCCACGTCCAAAAACTGTCTATCTTTCGAGCCACCACGTAATCCACCCCGTCTGGGTCTGGGGGTTTCACCCGCAGACGCGCCCAGTCTTCGCTCAGAAGCGCCTCGGTCTGTCGGCGGGCTTGGGCAAGCCGTTCTTGAAACGCTTCGCCAAGCAAACGCTCTACACTAGAACAAGTAAACCACAGGTCCACAAGCGGTAAGCTCCAATAAAACCATTCCCATCCATCGCAAACATTTAGCCATCTGTCATCCAAATAGATATTCCGCTCCAGTGTGATATAAAACCAAAAGTCTGGATCGAATGAACGCGAAGAGTTAAGAAAATCTATGCAAGCGTGCAAGTGAAAGTATCCTGCTTCAATACCCAGTTCTGGTATTGAACCCAACTTCCAGACCGCCTCACCCGACAGGAAAGCGCGCTCGGTCATCGTGCGCAACAACGCAGGCGACAACGGCTGTTTACGCAACATCCGGGTCAAATACCAATGAGACACCACATAATACCTTGCCCAATCTCTCCCAAACTCCCTAGCGATAGCCGCTTCTTTCTCCTCAAGGCTCCAAGGCGCCCACGCAGAGTACGCTGCCACGAGACCTATGTCATAGTAGCCGAACTTTGCATAAGGTGGGGGGGGATACCCGTGGGTGCGACGCAACCACTCTTTCAAGCGCGTGGCAAAGGGGGTTTGATACCACTCAGCAGGCAGGGGCGTCGCTGGGTCTTGCGACAAGGTAGTTCGTGTCAAGGAACTCATCGCCTGCTCCACCTCCACCAACTCCAGTTCGCCAAACAGCGCCTCGTGAAAGTCTTGCAATAACTCAAACTGATACCGCGCTTCCTGAAAAACCCCCTCCGTGAGTTGCCGCAGCCACTGACGCTCCTCTCGCTTGCGCTCAGGGTCTGCTTCCATCAGCCAGTACCCTTTTGTGTCCTTGCGTGGTGGCACATAGCGGAACCGAACGCCCAGAGCCTCGGTGAGGGCTTCTTTCAGGTGGCTGCGTGGTTGTTGGTGTACCGACAGGAACGCGGCTCGGTTTTTGAGGGCGGGTTCCAGCAGGACGGGCGCCTCAGGTGTGCTCAGCAGGGTGGCGATTTCGCTGAAGGTGTAGAACCCTGCTTGGATGGTCAGGCGCGGTTCGTCGGTGGAGGCGTGAGCAATCGTGCCGATGGCTGTCAGCAGCCATCCCATCAAGTTGGCTACGCACCTATTCCAGACGCTTCGTCTCATCGTCCGTTCCTCCTGCATTTTTGTATTCTCTGGAGGCGTTCGGCTTCCTGTCGCCATTTGCCGCCTTCTGTCAATAAGTATAGCCGAAATCTGTCATTTTCACAATCTCGGTTCACCCCTTTTTTCGGGGATTTTGGGCACTCTCGCCCTGAAAACTCCCTCTCTCCCAGCGCCTGACAGAAACGCGCCCACGCCTTGTGTAGACGCTTGCTGACTGCTTGCTGCGAACAGCCCAACCTCCGCTATCGCCCGCTCGCTCAAGCCCGCCTCTTTGAACGCTTGTAGGCGGCAGAGCCTGTGCAACGCCTTGCTTGGATGCGCCCAGAGGCTGGCAGCGTCACTCGTCCCGCTCCAGAAACTCTTTAATCACGGGCTTGAGCATCGGTTTGACGCGCTCCACCAGAAACGAGTCGTGTCCCCACGCGCTCTCAATCACGAGATGCTCGGCGGGTTTGCCCAGCGATTGGAGGATGTCCACCGCCTCTTGCTGTCCGGCGGGTGGGAACAGCCAGTCGGAGGTGAAGCTCACGAAGCGCATCGTCGCCTGCACGCGCTGGAGCGCCTCGCGCAGGTCGCCCCCGCCGTAGGTGTAGCCCAAGTCGAAGTGGTCCATCGCCCGCGTGATATAAAGGTAGCAGAACGGGTCGAACCGTTGCAGGAAGGTGGTCGCTTTGTATTCCAGGTAGCTTTCCACTTGGTAGGTGACGCTCCAGAACTCGGTTTCGGGCACGGTGTCGCGTGCGAACTTGCTCCAGAGGGCGTGTTCCGAGAGGTAGGAGATATGCGCCAGCATGCGCGCGAGCATCAGTCCGCGCTCTGCGCCGTTGATACCCCCGTGTTCCAGCCCCATCAGGATGGTTTGGCGTTGGATGTGGTTGAGAGCAATCACCATCGGGCTGCTGCGTGCAGGCGCGGCGATGACTAACGCCTTACGCACGCGCTCCGGGTAGCGTACTGCCCACTCGAACGCTCGCATTCCCCCTGTGGAGCCGCCCACCACCGCATAAATCCGCTCGATGCCCAGTGTCTCCAGCACCATGCGCTCCAGCTCCACCCAGTCTGTCACGCGGATTGGCGGGAAGTTCAGGTGGTACGGCTCGCCCGTGCTGGGGTCTATGGAAAGTGGGGAGGTCGTGCCGTAGGGGCTTGCCAGCACATTCACGCAGATAATAAAAAATCGGTTCGTGTCCAGCGCCTTGTTCGGACCGATGTAGAGGTCCCACCAGCCGGGCTTGCGTTCGTCGGGGTGATGCCTGCCAGCGGCGTGCGCGCCGCCTGAGAGCGCGTGGCAGAGCAGGATGACATTGCTTTTGTCGGCGTTGAGGGTTCCGTAGGTTTCGTAGGCGGCTTCAATGGGCGCGAGCCGTTGCCCACAGGCGAGGGTTAAGCCGTCGGGGAACACGGCGCGCTGCGGCGCGACGACGCCCACTTCGCCTTCGGGCGCGTCCGCTCGCAGCGCGGCTTCGTGCGTAGGTTCCATCGCAACTTTCGGGACGCGCGGGGGCGCGACAGGCTCGCCAGTCAACCTGGCGTCTTGTCCAGCACCCCGCGTCGGATGAGCATCACATCGACATGCTCAGGCTCGAACGCGCGGCGCAGCACCTCCAAGGCGCGCTCGGCGTCCACCGTCTCCGAGCAGAAGAACAGGTCCACCGCGGCGTATCGGTGTTCGGGCCAAGTATGGATGGTGTAGTGCGACTCTTCGATCACCACCACGCCCGACACGCCGTAGGGTTCGAACTCGTGGAAGAAGTGGCTCACGATATGCGCGTTCGACTCGTGCGCGGCTTGCACCAGCGCGTGTTCCACATAGGCGACTCGTTCCAGCGTTCGTCCGTTGCAGCCGTAGAGTTCGACGAGGATGTGCGTGCCCAGCGTGCGTGCGTCGTCTTGACGCAGCGAGCGTGGGGCAATCTCGTACTCGAAGGGCTGCTGCAGCGGATGCACCACGGCGGTTCGCGCTGCAGGTGCGAACATGCGTACAATCCAATCGCGCGCGCTGCGCCAGAGCGAGGACATCCACGCGGGGGTGTCCATCGACCGCGCAGGTCGGCGCCCCAGAATGCCAACCCTAATCATTGTTGTATCTCCTGACTGTGTGATAGTCTCGTAGCCGTGCGCTACGACCGAGTTTCGCGGGCAGCTGGGCTACCCCGAACTCGGAGGCGATTTGGGTGTATTTGCGCGGTCGGTTTCGGTACCAGACGCTCACAGCGCGCCCCGAGGGGCACAAGCGCCTATGTGGCAGAGATCCAAATCGGCGTTTCAATCGCACCGATTCGCCTGAACCGACGCCGATTGACGACTCCTACACCGAGTTGGACCGCGACATAGCGCCCGTCTCGCCTCCCCCCTTTGGGATTTCTGCGTGCAGCGCGTCCGACGCACTGCAAGGCTCCTTATTATACCCTATCGCGCGCGTTTGTCAAGGCTTCTCGAACCAATCCAGAAAAATCGGTTCCCCCTTTTCAAGGGGGAACCTGCAGGAGGGGGTTCCTCATACAACAGGCGAATTTCCGAACAGCCTCTAACCCCCTGAGGGTGTTCGGAAAATCGTATTGGCAGAATGCCCATCCACGGAACGCAGGTGCGCCCCTACAACAATAACCAAGTAGGTGCAGGTACCCCCTCCTTTAGGTTCCCCCTGCAAGCAGGGGGAACCAATCCAGAAAAATCGGTTCCCGCTGCAAGCAGGGGGAACCAACTGAGAAAAATCGGTTCCCCCTTTTCAAGGGGGAACCTGCAGGAGGGGGTTCCTCATACAACAGGCGAATTTCCGAACACCCTCAGGCTTCTCTGGATTGCCTGGATGGCATATTTCACGCGCTCGCGCGCTACATAGACGAACCCGTCGCGCGAGATTGCCCCTGCCACGAACACGCCACGCGCAGGCGTTTCGTAGGTATCGGGGTCGTGAACGGGCTTGCCATCCGCACCGAACGGCACGCCCAGCGGCGCGAGCAGGCTCTGGTCGGGCTGCAGACCAATCATCGTGAGAACGAAGTCCACAGGTAGGTTCTCGATGCCCTGCGTGCAGCGGAGTTCGACGCAGTCGGGGTGAATGCGTAAAATCTGTGTTTCTGTGAGCGGCGTGATGCGTTGCTCGTCGACTCGGAGCAGGATTTCGCGCAGGATGAAAGGGCGGAACTTACACTGTTCAAGCGTCGGTTGGTCGACGGCGAGCCACACGCTGGCGTCAGCGTCGGCGAGACGGATAGCGGCTTCACCTGCCGAGTTGCCCGCGCCCACAATCAGTACGCGCTTGCGCCAAAATCGCGTCGGCTCATCGTAGCGCGTTAGCACATGGGGCAAATCTGCCCCCTCGACCGACAATCGCTTCTCCTTGCCCCAGACGCCCGTGCAGAGCAGTACGCAGCGCGTATGATACTGTGCAGGCAGTTGATGGGGCAGGCGCAGGGTGTGTAGGGTATAGCCCGATTCGGACGGCGCTATCTGCACGACGCGCTCGTAGGTGCGGATGGGTAGATTCTCTGCAGAGGCGACCTTGCGATAGTAGTTGATTGCCATCTCGCGGGTGGGCTTCTCGTCGTGGGGCGTGGGGAACGGGTAGCCGCCTATGGCGAGTTCATCGGCAGGCGAATAGAAGCGCATGCCAACGGGATACTCCAGCAGCGATTGACACAGCGCCCCTGCCTCCAGAATCAGCAAGTCCAGCCCCACGCGCTGCGCCTCGACGCCTGCCGCGATGCCAATCGGTCCTGCGCCGACGATGATGAGGTCGTAAGAGTGCATTCAGCTCGCCTCGTAGCCGTCAGGCAGTTTACGGAACTCCAGAAAGCCTATCGACAGTCCGCCGTGCACATACCACTCGACGCCTTCCTGCTGCGCAATCGCTTCGGTGTCGGGCGTGCCCCACTCCTCGCCGATGACAACGGGCGTCGCGTTCACGCCGACTTGGCGGAGCGTTTCCGCGCGCGCTTTGGCGCGACGCACATCATTAATGCCCAGTTTCAAGCCGATTTCCCCCACCATCACATGGTCGCCTTTCCACCAGATGAGGTCGGCGAGCAGCGGGTCGTTCTGCGGTTCGATATTGATGCCCTGCTGGAAGTAGGGCGCGAGCCATCGTGCGACCTGTTGGCGCACATGGGGTTCACCCCTGCCGCCGCCGTTGCCGCCGTAGAAGAGCGCGGGCGCACGCGCCACCACATCGCGTTCGTAGCGTTCGCCTTCGCGTCTGCCCGTCTCGCCCTGCTGCCAGTTCTCCAGCCGTTCAAGACGCCGCGCCATCTCGTGCCAAATCTGCACCAGCTCCTGAACCGTTGTGTCAGTGCGTCGCTGCGCTTCCACGAGTTCCTCAACGCGCTGTTCCGTGCGTCGCTGCGCTTCCGCGAGCGATTGCACTACCTCCACCAGCTGCTGGAACTTCTCAGGCAGCTCCATCCACTGCCGTCCAAGAATCGCCTCGCGCATGCGCTGACGCCATTCGGGTTTCTCTTCCAGTATCCGCAGCAGGTCCTCGAAGTCCGTCACCGTGAATGCCATCGTACAACCCCTACTTATGATACCTCACTCGTCGGCTGTTTCTTGCTCTTGGTCGCGGTCTCGGTCGATATCGAACTGGCGTCGCTGCGGACCTGTGAAGCGCGGTTTCAGCACCTTCTCGCCTTCGCGCAGTCCATCTAAGATTTCGGCGTGGCTCGCGTTGCGCAGCCCGATTTTGACGAACACCTTCTCGGTCTTCGGCTTGCCATCGGGTTCCGTCTGGTTGGGCACGATTCGCAGCACATACTCTCGGTTGTCTTCTTTGCCGATAGCCTCCAGAGGCAAGCGCAGCACATTGGCTTTGCGCTGGACGAAGATTCGGCAGCGTGCGGTCATACCAGGGCGCAAGGCGTCGTCGGTCTGGTTGAGGTAGACCTCGACGGCGAACTTCACGACGCCGAGCGCGGTGTTCTGTCCGCTGTTTTGCGCGGCGGGAGCAATCTTGCGCACCACACCTTTGAACTTGCGGTCGGGCAGGGCGTCGACCGTGATTTCCACGGGCATGCCCACGCGCACTTTGGCGACATCGAGTTCGTTGAGGTTGAGACGCACGCGCATTTGGGAGAGGTCAGCGACCTGCAAGATGGGCGTGCCTTCGCCGAAGCCCGTTGTGCCCGACATCACCAGCTCGCCGACCTCGCGGTAGCGGCGCGTCACCACGCCGCGGATGGGGGCGCGCACATCGGTCTCGGCGAACTGGATCCTCAGGTTCTGATAGTTGCTGACGGCTTGTCGCTCGTTGGCGCGGGCTTGCTTGAGTTCGAGTTGGCGCATCTCGATTTCACGCAGGCGCAGGCGGGCGTTTTGCAGCTCGGTCTGCGCGGCTTCGAGGGCTTGGCGTTTCAGCTCGTCCTGTACGGCGTTGGCGCGGGCGCGTTCCAGCTCCGCCTGCGCCGACTCCACCTGCGCTTGCGCGTTTTGGAGTTCGATCTGATGCTGTTGGGCGAGTTGCTGCTGACGCTGTTGGAGGTTGCGCAGTTGGCTCTCCGCGCTGACCAGTTGGGTCTGGGCGGCGTCCACCTGCTGGCGCGACACATAGCCTTTTTCCAGCAGGTTCTCAAGCCGTTCATAGTTGCGTCGCGCCTCTTGGAGGCGTGTCTCGGCGTCGCGCACGGCGTTAGCGACCTCCACGCGCTCTTGCGGGTGCTTCACCTCGCGCAGGAGCCGCAAGTTCTCTTGGGCGGTTTTGAGCGCGTTCTCGGCGTTGGTGAGCGCGGCTCGGGTGAGCGTGGGTTGGACATCCGCCTCGCGTTGCGCCCCTTCGTAGCGGATTTGCGCCTGACGCAGTTGCAGTCGCGCCTGCGCCGCTTCCAGCTCCAGCGCGATACGCGCTCGCTCCGCACTCGCCTGCGCCGACTCGACCTGCGCGCTGCCCTGCTCGACCTGTTGCTTAATCTCACGCGGGTCGATGCGCCCGAGCAGCTGACCCTGCTCTACCACGGCGCCCTCGTCCACCAGCAGCGACTCGATTCGACCAGGCACACGCGATTTAATCTCCACTTGACGCACGGGTTCCAGCGCGCCTGACTCGCTGACCTCCACCGATATTTCGCCGCGCTCCACAGTGAAGGTGCGCTCGGGCAGGTTGACTGCCGCTTGCACGCGCTTACCCACGATAAATAGCGCCCCGCCGCCGCACACCAGCGCGCTGACGAGCGCGACCCCACAACCAATCAGACCTTTTCGCATCCGATGCCGTCCCATCAGAATTCTACCCTATGCAGGTACACTTTCGCGTATGCGCAAGGAGGGCTACTGCGCGTTCGGGGCGCGCCAGACCGCGGACGCTGCGCAGGCGTTGCAGCGCGTGATGACAGAGTTCGACGCGCGCGACACCGCCGCGCTTGAGGACGCCCTGCACGCCGCGCATCGGCTGCAGACCTGTCTCACGCTGTTTCGCGGGTGCTACCCGAAAACGCGCATCGCGCTCTGGAAGCGTCGGCTGCGTCGCATCATCCGCGCGCTGAACGCCCTACGCGACCATCATCAGCTGATCCAACGCCTCGAGTCGCTCACGCCGCCGCCTGAACACCGACGGGGGGTGCAACGCGCTCGTTTGCGCGTGCGCCAACGCGCCGAGACCCACGCCGCCGCCTTGCAAAGTGCATGGCAACGGTGGCTCACTGCGCACGCCCCTCACGAGATTCAAGGCTTGTCTAAACGCTGGGTGGAGTCCTTCGGTGAAGAACCCATCGATGCGGCGTACTTAGAGCGTCAGTGGCGACAGTTCTCGCGCGAGCAGGCGTCGGCGTTGGAGGCGGACACGCGCCAGTCGCTGGAGGTGCGCTGCGGGCGGCTTCGCGCCTGGCTGGAAGGCGCGTGCCTGCTGCACCCCCTAACCCCTCTGGGGCGGGACGAGCAACCGATTCGCGAGGCGCTTCGCCGACTGGAGTCGGAGCGGTGGGCGCAGCAGGCGCAGCGCACTCTGCACGCCATCGCCGAGAGTGAACGCGAGCAGATGCAACGCTATGCAGGCAACCTACGCGGCTACACGCAGCTGCGCCGCGGCATCGAGTGGGCGATGCATCAAATCCTGCAGCGTTAGCACCCTGCGCCGAAGTTGAACAGCACAATCAGCAAGTCGGCGTCGTCCACGATGCCGTCGCAGTTGACATCCAAGCGCCCCAAGCCTTGCCCTGCCCGACCGAAGTTGAACAGCACTTGGAGCAAATCGGCGTCATCCACACAGCCACTCGCGTTCACATCGCCGTTATGCACGCTACAAGTGTCCAGCAGGAACGCTTCTGTGCGCTGTGTAGCGGCGTTGTAGCCGGCTCCCACAATGAATCGTCCGTCAGGCGAGATTGCGTTCGCGGAGTAGAGGCGGGAGCCATCGGTAAGCAATTGGGCGTAGACTGTGTTGAGGTTCTGCATGCCCGTTTGAGGCGTCCAGCGGTAGGCGCGTCCGTCGGAGTTGCCCACCACAATCTCGCCGTCGCCCGACACGCCGTAGGCGATGCTGCCGTCAGGGTCAGCGCCTGACAGCCAGCCCAAGTTCTGGGGCTGACCGTTCACCCAGCGGATGCTGGTGGAGGGTCCGTTCGCGTTGTCCGAGAGGGCATAGCCGACCACCACGCTGCCGTCGTTGGACGCCGCGAACGCCCAGCTACGGCGGTAGCCATCCACTGCGCCGAGTTGGTGGATGGTGTTGCCTCTCCAGTACACGGCGCGCGCCTCTGGAATGCCCCCTTGACTGGTGTAGAACGCCGCGCCGACGACCACCTGCCCATCGCCCGACACGCCCCACGCGCGGCTGGCATTCGCGCCACTAAGCGTGCCCAAGTTGCGTATCACGCCGTTGTCCCAGCGCACGGCGATAAAGCTGTAGCCCCAGAACGCATGCCCCGAAATCACCGCGCCGTTTGCAGAAACGCCATACGCCTCACTCCAGGGAACATTCAACGCGCCCAGCGAGGTCATCTGTCCGTTCTGCCAGCGGAATCCCAAGAGGTTTCCATTGGTATCGCTGGAATAGCCTACTATCGTTTGCCCATCGGCAGAGACGGCAGTACCCAGCGCCAAGACGCCGCCGATTGTGCCCAAATCCTGCATTCCGCTCTCGCGTGTCCAGCGAAATGCGCGCGGCGCAGAAGCGCGTGAAGTGCCCACCACAACGCGCCCGTCCGCTGACACGCCCGTCGCCTCGCTTTCGTATGCATCAGCAGAAACGACGCCCAGCCAAGTCAACGACTGCGCACCGCTGATACCGACCAACGCCAACGCGCTCATCAGCGCAAACACCGACCGATGTCTAATAACTGTCCACATATTCATATTATAACCCGATTTTTGCCTGAACGCGATTCGGTATAACCTATGCGATGGAGTTTCTTGTGTATCAGCGGCGGATGATGTACCAGCTGCTATTTTGGGCGGGGTTGAACTTGGGCGTCGCTGCGCCGATGTGGTTCTCCACGCGCGAATGGGTGCGCTCGTTCGGCGGCATGACGGCGGCGTGGGCAGTAATCAACGCGCTGATAGCCCTGTTCGCGCTGCGAGGCGTGCAGAAAAAGGCGCAGCAGCAGGCTGACGCCGACACAGTGCGCGGCTGGATGCGTCAACTGGCGCGGCTGCTGTGGATTAACGCCGCGCTGGATGGCGTGTACATACTGGTCGGCGTCGGGCTGATACTGTGGGCGCCTGCAAATCCGATGCTGAACGCCTTCGGCTGGGCAGTGGTCGTTCAAGGCGCGTTTTTGTTGGCGTTTGACGCCTATCACGGGCTGCGACTGCCCCGAAGGGTTACAATTGGCTAACAGCACTGGTATAATAATTAGCACTGAAGGAGGGAACTATGAACATCGTCTACTTTGATGTGGAGACGCAACGCTTAGCGGACGAGGTGGGCGGTTGGGACTATATTGACCGCATGGGGCTGGCAGTGGCAGTGACCTACAGCACCGCGCGAGGCGGCTTCGAGTATTACACGGAAGAGAATGTGAACGCGCTGATTGACGAGCTCGTACACGCCGACTTGGTGGTGGGGTTCAACATCCTGCATTTCGATTACACAGTGTTGCGCCCGTACACCACGCGCGACTTGCAGCAACTGCCCAGCCTTGATATTATGTGTGAAATCCAGCGTCAACTGGGGCATCGGGTGAAGTTGGAGAACTGTGCGAATGCGACTCTGGGCGTATCTAAAGGCGGCGACGGCGTGCAGGCGGTGCAGTGGTTCCGACAGGGGCTAATCGACCAAGTCGCACGCTACTGCATGCAGGATGTAGACATCGTGCGTCGCTTGCACGAGTATGGGCGTAAGCATCAGCAGTTGCTGGTGGATACCTACAGCGGTCGCAAGATTGTGCCAGTAAGCTGGTAGGCTATAGGGCGCGCACTTCGAACTCGCGCTCGCCTTTTGGGGGGCGTGTCATAAGGCTTTGGAGCGCGTCGTGCAGGGCGCGCTCGCCGCGCAGGATGGAAGCGATAGCGTTCAGCAGGGGCATCTCCACGCCGAGTTGCGCCGCGAGCGACTGCGCCACGAGCGCGGTGGGGTAGCCCTCCGCCACTTGCCCC
>CALGZO010000127.1 GCA_937934465.1 uncultured Fimbriimonadales bacterium
GCGATCAAGGAGATTCTCGCAGCCCACGGCAACTGCCAGCCAGCGCGGGCTGGGCAAGCGTGTCCTGACCAACGCCCGGCGTGAACAAGGGCGGCGTTCTGATAGCGAAACAGTTCGGCCGCGGTGCTGCCGTCGGCGCCCAACCGAGGACGCGCCAATGCTTGACCGTGAGCCAAAGAGCTGCGACCACTGCGCATGGCGCGCAGACACTTTCGGCCGCTCAGGCGGATCAGGTTAGATCTCGTGTCGTCTTCACATGAACAGGGTGTGCCATGAAGGGTGATACGAAGGTTCTCGAATATCTAAATACTGTTCTCACGAACGAGTTGACGGCGATCAACCAGTATTTCTTGCACGCACGCATGCTGGATAATTGGGGTGTGACGAAACTAGGTGCATATGAATACAAGGAAAGTATTGAAGAAATGCGCCATGCTGATGATTTGATCAAGCGTATCCTTTTCCTTGAAGGGGTTCCGAATGTTCAGAGGTTGAACAAAATTTTGATCGGTGAAAGCGTAGAAGAAATTCTTCGCTGTGACATGAAGCTCGAGGAAAAGGCCGTCGCCGATCTGCGCGAGGCCATTCCTTACTGCGAAAGCGTGCGCGACTTCGTCTCCCGTGATCTTTTTTCCGCGATCTTGCGCGACGAGGAACACCATATCGACTTCGTCGAAACCCAGTTCGACCTGATCGCGCGTGTCGGCATCCAAAACTACATTCAGCTCAACTCCGGCCATGCCGGAGCGGACGAAGCCGGCAAAGACGATTGATCAGCGGGATGCGGCCTTACTCGCCCTCCCGGCCGAAGCGGACGGTGGCGGTGAGGCCTCGGCCATCCGGCCCGACGGCGAGGTCGAGCCATCCGCCGTGCAGCTGCGCCACCGCCTCGACAAGAGCAAGTCCGAGCCCGAAACCGGGTGTGGACCGGGATGGCTCGCCGCGAAAGAAGCGCTCCACTGCCCGCGCGCGCACAGGCTCAGGCATGCCCGGGCCCGTGTCCGTCACCGACACCTCGGCCCACCCGCCTGAGCCTGCCACCCTGACCCGCACCAACCCTCCCTCGGGGGTGAACTTGATCGCATTATCGATCAGGTTCGCCACAGCCTGCGCAGCGAGGTTACGATCGCCCAGGATGGTGAGCACGGACGGGCCCGTGGTCTCGAGCCGGATTCCCTTCGCTTCCGCGACCGGCTCGTAGAGCGCGGCGACATCCTCCACCGCCTGGGCAAGGTTGAAGGTCGCAAAGGCGGACCGCCTGGCCCCGGATTCGATTTCGGCGATCCGCAACAGCGCCTCGAACAGCGCGATCACCCGATCAAGCTCCTCGATCCCGCGCTCGATCCCGGCTTTCAGCGTCCCAGCGTCGCTTGCCTCCCGCAGCACCTCCTCAAGTCCTGCCCGCGTGCGCGCGATTGGCGTGCGCAAATCATGCGCAATCGCGTTCGACACCTGTCGCATGCCCTCCATCAGGCCAGCCAAGCGATCGAGCATGGCGTTCAAGCTGCCCGCCAAGCGGTCGAATTCGTCGTCGTTGCCGGAAAGGGGCGCGCGCCGCGCGAGATCACCGTGACCGATCGCGGCCGCAGTGGCGAGCAGCGGTGCCGTGCGACGCGCCAGCACTTGCGCCACCAGAAGCCCACCCGAAGCGGCGAGCACGACGGCCAGGGCGAGGCCGTAAAACACGGATTCCGCAACCAAGGCCTGCAGCTGGCGCCGCGCCCCAACGTCGCGTCCAACAAGAACGCGCGACCCGTCAGGGAAGGTGAGCGCCTGCAGGCGAGCCGTCGTTTCGCCTGCTTCGCGCGCAAGCCGCCCCTCTGCACCCTCGGACCCCGGAGCGAGAAAGGCAGGCCAAGCATCAAGATTGCCCGCCAGCTTCACCCCGCGCGCGTCGATCAGCAAGTAAATCGCTTCGGTGTCGGTGTCCTCGGCAAGCCGCGCCTCGATCGCCGCTGCCACGGCGGCAGAGCCGCCCGCTCGGTGATCCGCAGCGAAAGCCGCCAAGTCGCCACGCAGCCCTCGCTCCACCTGGCGGTCGAGATAGCCGCCCGTGTTCCACCACAGGAAGGCGACGAGCGCGCCGGAAGAAAGCGCCATCAACGCGGCGTGGAGCGCAGCGATGCGAAAGCCGATGGAGCGCACCGAGCGCCAACCGGACTCGTTCGCCTCAGCCCCCTCCATGCCGGGGCTCACGCGTCCGCTCGCACCATGTAACCGGCGTTGCGGACGGTGTGGATCAACGGATAGGCGAACCCCTTGTCCACCTTCTGCCGCAAGCGCGAGACGTGCACGTCGATCACGTTCGTCTGCGGGTCGAAATGATAGTCCCACACCGCCTCGAGCAGCATGGTGCGTGTGACCACCTGGCCAGCGTGACGGAGCAGAACCTCGAGCAGGCGGAACTCGCGCGGCTTGAGCTCGATCACCTGGCCCGCCCGGCGCACCGTGCGCGCAAGCAGGTCCATCTCAAGGTCCCCGGCCACGAGCCGGGTCAGCGGCGCCTCTCCGCGCGGGCGGCGCCCGAGCGCCTCGATGCGCGCGAGCAGTTCGACGAACGCAAAGGGTTTGGTCAGATAGTCGTCGCCCCCCGCCTTCAGCCCACGCACGCGCTCATCCACCTGCGCCAGCGCCGATAAGAACAGCACCGGCACGCGCGAGCCAGTCGCGCGGAGCGTTTCCACCAGCCGTACACCGTCCATGCCAGCGGGCAGCATGCGGTCGAGCACGATCACGTCGTAGGACTCGCTGGCGGCAAGGAACAGACCATCTCGGCCATTGTCCGCCCAATCGACAACGTGGCCAGACTCGCGCAGACCCTTGGCGACGAAGCGGGCCACCTCGGGATCGTCTTCGACGAGCAGGATGCGCATCTGATGCGGCCCTTGCGAGCGA
>CALGZO010000128.1 GCA_937934465.1 uncultured Fimbriimonadales bacterium
TCGCATTCCGCTTCGCTCCTCTCGCGTCCATGCCTCGCCTCCGTCGCACGGGCACTCCTGTCCGTGCATAACAGCATCCTGCCTACCGATTATCGGCAACCGAGCGAGAATTTCTTAATGGCGGTTGGGGTCCCACTGCGAGGGGTGCGTACCGTCGGCGTCCCCGCCGACGACACCCAACCCTGTAGCGTCGGCGTCCCCGCCGACGACACGCGCCCCTCTCCCGCGACGCAGGAGAGGGGCTGGGGTAACTCTCGAACGCACCCGCGCAGGGTGAGGGTGTTCGGAAAATCGTTTGGGCAGAATGCACCCCCCATAAAACGCAGCGCGCCCACGCAGGTGCGCCCCTACGCCAATAACCAAGTAGGTGCAGGTACCCCCTCCTTTAGGTTCCCCCTGCAAGCAGGGGGAACCAATCCAGAAAAATCGGTTCCCGCTGCAAGCAGGGGTAACCAACTGAGAAAAATCGGTTACCCCTTTTCAAGGGGGAACCTGCAGGAGGGGGTTCCCCATACAACAGGCGATTTTTCGAACAGCCTCGCGCAGGGTTGTATTGGCGCGACAGAACAGGTATAATAGCACCCATCACGGACCCTTCTGGCTTCCCGACGGAAGCCCCGAAAGTCTCAGGTCCATAGGAGGGTAACTATGCAGCATCCACGCTACTACGAGACGATGGCGATTGTGCCGACCTCGCTGGACGAGGAACGGGTGAACGCGATTATCGAGCGCGCACGCACGGTGCTGGAAACGCACGGCGCGACAGTGCATGCCGCGCACATATGGGATAAACGCAAACTGGCGTATGAAATCAAAAAGCACAAAGAGGGCGTCTACCTCTTGTTCCGCTACGAAGGGCAGCCCCAAGCGGCTGAGGAGCTGAACCGCATCCTCAAAATCAACGAGGATGTCATCCGCTACCGCACCTTCCGACTGGAGCCAGAGGAGTTCGCCAAATCCTCGTAAGGGGAGGGCGCTATGCACTACAACCGAATCATTCTGGTCGGACGACTGACCCGCGACCCCGAGCTGCGCGCGACGCCTGACGGCGTGTCGGTGGTGCGGTTTACGCTCGCCGTCGACAGAGGCGTGCGCTCAGGCGAAGAGAAGATAACCGACTTTTTCGATGTCGTCGCCTTCCGCCAACTGGCGGACACTGTCGCCAACTATGTCACCAAAGGGCGATTGGTGCTGGTGGAGGGCAAGTTGCAGACCCGCAACTACACCGACCGCGAGGGCAACAAGCGCAAAGTGTACGAGATTATCGCGGACAATGTGCGCTTTTTGGAGCGACTGCGCGACGCCGACATGGAGAGCGACACAATCGCTGCGCTGGGCGTCCCGCCAGCCAGTGCGCCCCGCGAGACGCCGCCCGCGCCCGCAGGGTTCACAGGCGACGAGGAACCGCCCGCGCCCATCGCCACAACACGCGCCGCGCCCCGCCCCGCGCCCGCGCCAGAACCTGAAGATATCTATGAACACGACGATGAACTTTACGATATGGATGATCTGGAAGAAGACCCATTCCGATAAGGAGGCTTTCGCATGGCAAACGACCGATTAGACCTCATCAAGAAGCGCGACGACGACGAGTTGGAGATTAGCAAGCGTCGGGGCGTGCGTCGTCGGCGCAAGAATGTCTGCCCCGAAGACAGCTACTTCGACTACAAGGATATCGCGACGCTTCGGCGATACATAACGACGGAGCGCGGCAAAATCCTCCCGCGTCGGCAGACGCACCTGTGCGCCAAGTGCCAACGCCGCTTGGCGATGGCAATCAAGCGTGCGCGCGAGCTCGCGCTATTGCCCTATGTGGCGTCGTGATAGGAGCGCAGCATGCACCCCTTAGATGAACGCGGACTGCTAACGCAGCTGGACCCGCACGGCATGATGGCGCTCACGCTGGACTTCCCGGCGCAGTGCGAGCGCGCGATGGAGATTGCGAGCCGCGCGCCGTTGCCCGAGCTGCCCCACACGCCGCGCCAAGTGCTGGTGTGCGGGATGGGCGGCTCGGCAATCGGCGGCGACTACCTGCGCGCCCTGCTCGAAGAGTACGGCGACCTGCCTGTGCAAGTGGTGCGCGATTACCAACTGCCCCACAGCGCTCAGGGCGCGCACACGCTGGTCTTCGCCGTGAGCTATTCGGGCAACACGGAAGAGACTTTGGCGTGCTATCATCAGGCGCGTGCGCGCGGCGCGACGATTGTGGCAATCTCCAGCGGCGGCGAACTGCAACAGCGCGCCCACGCCGACGGAGTGCCCCATCTCCAAGTGCCGGGGGGTCAGCCCCCGCGCACCGCGCTGGGCTACCTGTTCATTCCGCTGATGCGGCTCGCCGAGCGGTTGAACCTCCTGCCCGACATGAGCCAGCCCTACGCGCAGATGCTCACGCGCCTCGTGCAGACCCGCGCCGCGCTGCAGATGGAAGTCCCCTACGAGCAGAACCCCGCCAAGCAGCTCGCGCACGCGCTCCACGGGCGCATCCCCCTGATTTACGGCTCCGGCGGCGCACGCGCCACTGTCGCCATGCGCTGGAAAGGGCAAATCAACGAGAACGCCAAACAACACGCCTTCGCCTACACCTTCCCCGAACTGAACCATAACGAGATACTCGGCTGGGTCAAGGCGTCCGAGCAAGCATCCAACTGGAGCGTCGTGGTGCTGCGCGACCCCGACGATAGCCCCAAAATCCGCACCCGCATCGAGGTCACCCGCCGACTCGTGGGCGAGCGCGCCGACTGGCGCGAACTCACCGCCGAAGGCGCAACCGCGCTCGAACGCCTAATGCACCTGACCTACTTCGGCGACTTCGTGAGCCTCTACCTCGCCCTGCTCAACGGCGTCGACCCCGAAAATATCGACTACATCAATATCCTGAAAGCGGAACTCGCTCAAATACCCTAACTAAGGAGGATCACTGAATGGCAGCGGCACACCATGTATGCGGCGGTCTGATACTCTCGGAGACCCACACCGACGCGGTGATGTACACCTACCGTGTCAAGCATGTGATGCACATGACGCGCACGAAGTTCCAAGATGCGTGGATTGTGGAGTTGGAAGGCTACGGCAAATCGCTGTTTTTGGATAAGAAGATACAGTCGGCGCTGCTGGACGAGTATATGTTCCACGAGCCGATGGTGCAGCCGGGGATGTTCACGCATCCGAACCCGCAGCGCGTGCTGGTGGCGGGCGGCGGCGAGGGCGCGACCCTGCGTGAGGCGCTACGCCACAACACCGTACAGCAAGCCGTGATGGTCGACATCGATGAGCAACTGGTGCGCCTGTGCGACGAGTGGCTGCCCGAATGGCACCAAGGCGCGTTCCGAGACCCGCGCACGACGCTCATCTTCGACGACGCCCGCGCCATCATCCCACAGTACCGCAACCACTTCGATGTGATTGTGTCCGACCTGACCGACCCGCTGGAGGCAGGACCGTCGCAGTACCTGTTCACGCGCGAGTTCTATCAGATGATTTACGACGCGCTGACCGACGACGGCGTGCTGACCGTGCAATCGGGCGCAGGCGACCCGCTCTACCCCTATCTGTATGGCTGCATCGCTCGCACCCTGCAGGAGGTGTTCCCGATTGTGCGCCCCTACTGGTGCTTCGTGGCGTCGTTTATGTTGCCGTGGGGCTTCATCTTGGCGTCCAAGCGGCACGACCCGCTGGAGATAGCGCGCGAGGAGATAGCGCAGCGCATCGAGCGGCGCGGCGTGCAGGGCTTGCGCTACTACGACCCGTTCACCCACTACGGCATGTTCGGCATCCCGCCCTACCTGCGCGAGGTGATTGACAAAGCGCGCGTGCTGACCGACGAGCAGCCGTTCCTCTGGGAAGCGTAATCCCGCCCCGCGCCTATCAGCAGAGAGCATCCGCGCGCGACGCCCAAAACGGCGTCGCGCCCCACAACACACCCTCCGTACCCTCGCCAACTCCGCAAAGCGGCGAAAACCCCTACGCCAGCCCTGCCTCGTCAGGGGGGCGATTGTTAAATTCCCTTAAAAATCCCCCAAATTCCCCCCAAATTCCCCCTTAACCCCTTGACATCCGCGCAAAAATGTGCTATAATATAGGTGGTTGCAGTGAGACCCTCTCCACGGGAGGTATGATATGCAGAAACAGCGGACATGGAGTTGCTTGATAACACTATTACTGGCATTCAGTGTCATTTCTGCCTGGTCTCAAGGACTTTCTGACGGCTGGAATACAGGGGGATGCATGCTGTCTAGAGGCGGCAGTGCCGATTTCACACGCGAGTTCGTAGCCTCACAGACCTACATCATAACTGCCGATGGTACTGATGAGGCACTGGACGTTGACTTGGAAATAGTGAACTCGTCAGGTCGGGTGTTAGTCGAAGATACTTCGCTTAGTAAAAACGCTCAGGTGAAGTTTCGACCACCCTATACAGGACAGTATACCGTGCGACTGAAGCTTGCTTCCAGCACGGGTCAGGCTATGTGCTACTTTTTTATACACACAACCAAGGGTGGATGGGAAATTTCCCCAAGAGTGACTTTAGATGTCCTTTCTAAGCTGACTGCGGCAGTGACAGTTCTGGAAGGTACCCTGAAACGATTCTACGGCTATGTGATGATGCCAGGCGAAACGAACAGCATGTCTATCAGTGGACTGACAGGCGCTTATAGTGTTTTCGCTGTTGGAAGCGAAAACGCTACTGACCTTGACATAGTCGTTCGGCGAAACGGGGTTG
>CALGZO010000129.1 GCA_937934465.1 uncultured Fimbriimonadales bacterium
AACGGAGGAGGTTAACGATGCTGCGTAAGATAGGGTTCTTGGCAGTGTTGATGAGCGTGTGCCTATCGTGGGCACAGCAGAAGATCGAGGACGACGCACCGGAGGCTCCTGCGGCGAAGCCCGAAATTCAAGTGCCGAAAATTGCGGTTTACCCATGGTGCTTCGCAGAGAACGAACGGGGCACGAACGAGCAGGCAGTGCGTTCCGTGCAGGAACTGCTACGCAAATCGTTCGAGAACCGCGCGGGGATGGAGATTATCCCTGAGGCGCGCTGCCGTTCGGCGTGGCTGCAGCTAGGCAACGAGGATATTCCACTGACCGTAGAAGACCCTGGACAGCTGCCCCGCCTCCCCTCTGCTAAGAAGTTGCTGGAGTTCGGCGAGGCGTTAGGCGCAGACTATGTGTGCGCAGGCACTGTTGCTTGGCGTGTCCGCTCAGTCTGGGTTGGGTTAGGTCCCAAGACGAAGGCGGAAGCGACAGTGAATGTAATCATCATCGATGTCAAGCGCAAGGAGATTGTGCTGGATGTTCGTGACTTCTCATCAGGGAGCAACAAGGCAGAGAAGTGGTACGAGACAGCAGGCGCATTGCTGGTTTCGTGGGGCATCACGCTGTTCAGCGGCGGTCCCAAAACGCCTCATATGCAGCGTGCAGGGGTCATCGCGGTCGGTGCTGCGATTGACCCGTTCTTTAGCGCGGCAGGGCGTAAGATTGACTGAGTTGGTAGCGTCGGCGCTCCTGCCAACGCTACAAGTGTGGCTTGGACATTCTTGTCCAAGCAATTTCAGGTGCGATGACATTCCTGTCGTCGCAAAGTTCACCTGCATAACGCCGACGCCCAGAATGGCGTCGTACCTGCGCCTGCGCACGGACAGGATTGTCGTGCTACAAAGTGGCTTGGACATTCTTGTCCAAGCGTTTTCGTCGGCGTGGACGCCGACGCTACGGCAGGGCACGGACAGGATTGTCCGTGCTACAAAGTGGCTTGGACTTTAGTCCAAGCATTCCACGCACGGACAGGGATGTCCGTGCTACAGTGGCTGGGACAGTCGTGTCCAAGCGCACACGCTTTCTAATGCACGGACAGGAATGTCCGTGCTACAGTGGCTAAGACAGTCCTGTCCAAGCACCAGCACGACGCCAAGAATGGCGTCGCACCTGCGCTTGTGTCGGCGGGTACGCAAACTTATCCCCCTGTCAGCCCGCAAGCAGGGAGAACCTGAAGGAGGGGGTTCAAAGCCCACGCCTCTCTCCCACGATGCTGGAAAGTGGCTGGGGGTGAGGACTAAAAAAACACATACAAACGATTTTTCGAACACCCCCAACACCCCTTGACAGGCGCGACATCGTTTGGGGTATACTTGCACACTGCGCGAATTGGCGCCTGTGGAGGGTAATTTATGCGGATTGTGCGACACAACCGAAAGCGCATTCGTGAAGTCTTGGAGCCGCCGAATCTCATCGAAATCCAATACAACTCTTACCGCTGGTTTTTAGAGGAAGGACTGAAGGAACTGTTCGAGACCTTTTCGCCGATTTACGATCTGACAGGCAACTACTTCATCGAGTTTGGCGACTACTGTCTGGGCGAGCCGAAATACTCGGTCGATGAGTGCCGCGACCGCGAGATGACTTTCGATGTGCCGCTGCGCGTGAAGGTGCGTTTTGGCAAGCGCGACGGCGAGGTGCAAGAGAGCGAAATCTATTTGGGCGACCTGCCGCTGATGACGGAGGGCGGCACTTTCATCGTGAACGGGCGCGAGCGCGTGATTATCAGTCAGCTCAACCGCACGCCCGGCATCCACTTCCCGTCGCCCTTCTTGTCGAGCTCCGGGCGCGAGATGATTGCGCGCGCCTTCGGCAAGGTACTGCAGATGCAAATCATCCCCGCCGAGGGTCCGTGGCTCGACGGCGGCACCGACCCGCAGAATGTGATTCGCCTGAAGGTGCACCAATCCAAGCAGCTGCCCATTACCCAGATTATCAAGGCGTTCGCCGCCTACGAGGAAGCCCGCGTGCCCGCCGTGCTGGAGCTGGAGCGCGCCGTCGGCTGGCGCGTGCTGGAGACCGTGCAATATGAGGGCAAGACGCTCCTTGAGCCAGGCGACCTGCTGACCTACGATTTGTTGGAGAACTTTCCGCAAGCGGCGCGCGACCTGCGTGTGAAGTGTGAGCCGCCTTACGACCCCCAGCTGGGGCTGACCAACGACGCCATCGCCTACATGTTCGGACGCCCGCGCGAGCGACGCGAAATCCCGCGCGAACTCAACCTCCACGCGCCCAAAGAGGGCGACCTCGTCGGCAAAATCGCCGCCGAGACGATTACTAACGCAAAGGGCAAACCGATTATCCAAGCCGGCGACGCCTTCGACGAAAAGACCGCTAAACAGGTCGCCAAACTCAAACTGCCCGAAGTGCGCGTGCGCTTCGTGGAAGTGGTTGGGGGCGATATGGACATCCCGCCGCTCCTCAAAGCGACTCTCGACGCCGACCCGACCAGCGACTCGCGCGAGGCGGTGCTGGACTTCTATCGGCGGATGCGACCGGGCGACCCCGCCGTCGAGGAGAATGTGCGCAACCTCTTCTACGGGCTGGTGTTAGACCCGCGCCGCTACGACTTGGGGCGCGTTGGACGCTACCAAATCACACGCAAACTGCGCCATGGCATCCCCGACACGGTGCGCCGCCTGACCGTGCCCGACCTGCTGCTCGCCCTGCGCCACCTGCTGGAGATGGCGGAAGACAAACACGAGTACGAAGACACCGACCACCTCGCCAACAAGCGCGTGCGCTCAGTGGGCGAGCTGCTGCAGGCGCACCTGCGCGCTGCGTTCATCAAACTGGAAAAGACCGCCCGCGAGAAGATGACCGCCGCCGAAGATGTGTCGCGTATCCTGCCCAATGTCGTGCTGAGCGTCAAACCTGTCACGAGCGCGCTCCAGTCCTTCTTCTCCACCAACCCGCTCTCGACCTTTATGGATCAGACGAACCCGCTCGCGGAACTGGCGAATAAGCGACGCCTATCGGTGCTGGGACCAGGCGGCTTGAACCGCCAGAGCATCCCGCCGCAAGTGCGCAACATCACCCCCTCGCAGTACGGGCGCATCTGCCCCATCGAGACGCCCGAAGGGCAAAACATCGGGCTGGTGAACCAGATGACGCTCTATGCCTATGTGGACGACTACGGCTTCCTGCGCACCCCCTACCGCGTAGTGCGCGACGGGAAGGTCACTGACGAAGTGGTGTACCTGCCTGCCGACGAGGACGAGAGCGCGTACATCGCCCCTGCCGATACCCCGCTCGACGAGAACGGCGCGCTGCCCGAAACCGTGCAGGTGCGCTGGCGCGACGAGTACCCCATCGTGACGCGCGAGCAGGTGCAATACATGGATGTTAATCCGGCGCAGGTCTTCTCGGCGTCCGCGACGATGATTGCGTTCCTTGAACACGACGACGCGGGACGCGCGCTGATGGGGTCTAACATGCAGCGTCAGGGCGTGCCGCTGCTCAACCCCGAAGCGCCGCTGGTGCATACGGGCATCGAGCGCGTCGCCGCTAAGTACGCGCAGAGCCTCATCACGGCGCGCGCGGATGGACGGGTGCGCTATGTCTCCGCGACCGAAATCCGCGTCCAGCGCGACGAGGACGGCGAACTCGATGTCTATCGCCTGCCCCACCTCGTGCAATCGAACAAGGGCACTTGCTTCACCTTCCTGCCCAAAGTGAAACTGGGACAGCGCGTGCGCGCCGGCGATGTGATTGCCGACGGTCCCTCCACCGAGAACGGCGAACTCGCGCTCGGACGCAATATCTTGGTCGCCTTCCTGCCCGCAGGCGGCTATAACTACGAAGACGCCGTGTTCGTCTCCCAACGCCTGCTCTACGACGATACCTACACCAGCATCCACTTGGAGAGCCACCAGACCGACGCCACCGAGACCAAACTCGGTCCCGAAGAGATTACCAGCGACATCCCGAATGTCGGCGAGGAGGCGCGCCGCGACTTAGACGATAACGGCATCATCCGCATCGGCGCGGAGGTCAAACCCGACGACCTGCTGGTGGGCAAAATCCAGCCCAAAGGTCAGGTGGACAACTCCACCGAGCAGAAACTCGTGCGCATCATCTTCGGCGGCAAGGCGGAAGAGATGCGCGATGTGTCGCTGCGCCTGCCCCACGGCGAGCGCGGCTATGTGGTGCGCGTCACACAGTTCGCCCGATTCAAATACGAGTGCGCAAGCTGCAAGAGCCTGTTCTACCGCGCCAAACCGATGGAGACCAAATCTTGCCCGCGCTGCCACTCGCCCCTAACGCAACTGGAAGAGGACGAGCTGCCCCCAAGCATCAACCACCGCGTGCGCGTGACCGTCGCCACCCGACGCCCGCTCACCGAAGGCGACAAGATGGCAGGACGCCACGGCAACAAAGGCGTCATCTCCAAGATCCAGCCCGTGGAGGATATGCCGTTCCTAATGGACGGCACGCCCATCGATATCGTGTTGAACCCGCTCGGCGTGCCCTCGCGTATGAACATCGGGCAGATTCTGGAGTTCCACCTCGGCTTGGTCGCCAAAGAGTTGGGCGTGCGCTTCAAGACGCCCGTGTTCCAAAGCTCCACACCCGACGAGATTAAGCAAGAGATGCACTACTTAGCCGACCGCCTGCGTCGGAAGGCGTTGCGCATCCTGCTGGATCACGAACTTCGCTTGCGCGATGAGTCGGGCGCGCCCATCCACTGGGGCTATCGCGCGACTTTCGAGGAGGCGATGGACGCTGTGCGCGCCGCGTTGCAAAACGCGCCCGAAACAGAGCGCAAGCGCCTCGCCGACCGATTCGCCCTCGCCGACAAAAAGACGCCCAGCGTCGACGCGCTGGTAGACGCCATTCGCCAGCGCGCCATCGACCGCGCCGGCTTCGATCCCGAAACGGGCAAGGTTATCTTGCGCGACGGGCGCACAGGCGAGCCGTTCGGCAACCCCGTCGCCGTCGGCTACCTCTACCTCCTCAAGCTCGAGCATCTCGCCGAGGAGAAAATCCACGCCCGCTCCATCGGACCCTACTCGCTGATTACCCAGCAGCCGCTCGGCGGCAAAGCGCAGTTCGGCGGGCAGCGACTCGGCGAGATGGAGGTCTGGGCGCTCGAAGCCTACGGCGCCGCCCACACCCTGCAAGAGATGCTCACCATCAAGTCCGATGATGTGACAGGGCGCGTCCACACCTTCGAAGCCATCATCAAAGGCGCGCCTGTAATCCAACCCTCCGTGCCCGAATCGTTCAAAATTCTGGTCAACGAGCTGCGCGCGCTCGGACTCAAAGTGCAAATCATCGACGAGAACAACACCACATACGACCTGCGCAGCCTCGAAGACCTCGATACTATCGACGAACCCAAGCCGAAGCCGATGCTGGACGATTTACAGCTCGGCGCGCCGACCGACGGCAATCTATGAGGTGAAACTTTATGGCGGACATCTCGCGAATCAAGGCGCTCAAAATCGGATTAGCCTCGCCCGACGATATTCGGGCGTGGTCGTTCGGTGAAGTCAAAAAGCCCGAAACAATCAACTATCGCACCTTCAAACCCGAACGCGACGGGCTGTTCTGCGAACGCATCTTCGGTCCCACACGCGACTGGGAATGCTCCTGCGGACGCTACAAGCGCGTGAAGAACAAGGGCATCCGCTGCGAACGGTGCGGCGTGGAGGTCACCCGCGCGCGCGTGCGACGCGAACGCATGGGGCATATCGAACTCGCCGCGCCCGTGTGCCACCTGTGGTATCTCAAGGGGCAACCGCCCAGCCCGCTCGGACTGCTCTTGGACATCTCGCCCCGCCAACTCGAAAAGGTCATCTACTTCACGAACTACATGGTGATCGATATCGACCGCGCCGCAATTGAGCAGAA
>CALGZO010000130.1 GCA_937934465.1 uncultured Fimbriimonadales bacterium
GGTGGCGTCGGGCACGACAGTGCGGCAGTTGGACAAGCCGCGCCATGCGCTGCCTGTCGGCTACGGCGCGATGCTGCTGGAGGGGCTGTTAGCCACGCTCGCGCTGCTGGCGGTCGCGGCAGGGCTGGGCGACGCGTGGCAGGCGCGCTACCCCGACTGGCTCACTGCAGGCAAAAGCGCGCTGGCGAACTTCGTTCACGGCGCAGGCGCAATCGTGAGCGCGTTGGGCATTCCCATAGCGATTGCCAAAGTGTTCGTCGCCACCGTCGCGGTCGGCTTCGCGCTCACCACTTTGGACACGGGCGCACGGCTCATCCGCTACAACCTGCAAGAGCTGGGGCGCGCGTGGAACCTTGCGCCCCTGCAGAACGCTACGCTGGCGACGCTCCTCGCAGTGGGGCTGATTGGCTTCTTCGCGTTGCTGAAAGCCCCCGACCCCATCACGGGCGAGCTGAAATCGGTGGGCGCGCTGCTGTGGCAGCTGTTCGGCGCGTCGAACCAGCTCTTGGCGGCGTTGGCGCTGCTGGTGGTCTCGCTCTACCTGCGCGCGCTGGGGCGTCCGACGCTCTACACGCTGCTGCCGATGGGCTTGATGCTCACTGCCACGCTGACTGCGCTCGTAATCGGCATGCGCAACTTCGCGTTGCAGGGCAACACGCTCCTGCTGGGCGTCAGTGCGCTCATCTTCGCGCTCGCCGCGTGGCTGGTGGGCGAAGCGTTTGTTGCATGGCGTAGGGGACAGAGGAGCCTTACCCACAGGTAAACTATAAGGCGGTGGTGACTCGCTGTGATTCTAAAGCGGAGTTTTGTGCGTGTTGGATGGAGCGCGTTTTGCGCCTTAACGCTGTTGGGTTGTGCGCAAGCGCAACCTACGCTGGATACGGACTCGCGATTGGATACGCCTCTTACGGTGCGCGTTGCAGGGGCGCCCTTGAGAACGCTGCTGAGCGATTGGAGCAAGCAATCAGGTGTGTCGCTGAGCGCCGATGCGTCGATACGCGACCAGCGCGCCTTCGCTCGGCTGACCAACCGCCCCCTGCGCGACGCCATGCGCCTCTTGGCAGCAGCCTTCGGATATGAATGGCGTGTGGTGGACGATGAACCCGACGCGCCCCCACGCTATGTGCTGCAGGCGTCGCCCCAACGCATCCAGCAGCAGAACCTCCTGCGCCACACTTTGAACCAGAACCGCGTCTCGCTCCTGCAGCGCGCTCTACGCGAGATTCCCGAATCGCTCCTGTCGCTTGGCTATGAGGCGTTCTGTCAGGCTGTGGGGCGTACCCCCATCTACGAGATGTATCGGCAGACCAGCGCGGATGCAGAGATTGTCGATCCTGAGCCGCACCCTGACTATGCGCCCCTGATAGAGCCGAGTTTCGCGCCATTCGAGGATTACGAGGCGCTGGCGGCGTTTGTCCTTCGGCGCGAGCTGCTCCTTCAGGCAGCCCAAACCCCAGATACTTGGCTCATCCTGCACCTGCTCTTACGAACCCCGCCGACCTTCTGGGCACAACTTGCCAGCGCAGGCGAGGCGTCCCTACCGCCGCCTGCACTGCCAGAGACAATCCTACGCGCCTACGAGCAGGCGAATGCGCGCGAAAAAGCCGCCTTCGAAGCGTACCAAGAACATCTCGACAGGCTCGAGGCGCAATCTCGCATAGAGAGCGCACAGGTCGCCCCCGACGAGATGATGGAAGTTCCAGACGATCCGAGCATAGAGCCGCTCTCGCCAGAAGTTATGGAGATAATTGCCTCTCTCGAAGGGGCGGAAAACGAGGATAAGCTCTGCGCCAACTACCTATCTCCCCTGCAATCCCTCAAGATTACTCTCTGCATGAAGCCTGCGACCTTCGCGGAAATGTCGCTGAATTTGGAGACTGCGCTGTGGTCGCTTTATGAGACAAATCCTGAGGACGAGCCAGACGCGCTGAGTGAGGCGTTCCAGCAAGCGAACTATACCATTCGCCCGATAGACGATCCACATTGGATAAATTTGCTGAAGCGCAACTGGGCATACTGGTTGGCGTATGCTATTGTGGAGGGCTTAGAGAGCGCGGGACTTGAGGGCATAGGCGAGTTCTATCCGCTCAAGTTCTATCCGAAGTTGCCAGAAAACTCTGTGGGCTATTCGGCTGTGGAGAACTTGGCGGATTTACTTGATATCGTGCGATGCGAATACTTCTATCACACCGATTCAGGCTGCTTTGTCTTCAATGCACGGGCGCGCCCACTGGCGCGGCTACACGATGTTCCCGACTATCAACTGTCACGCTGGACACAGGCTATCGAGCCGTCGTTGGAGTGGGCAACAGAGATTGCCAGCCGTCTTGCTCCCGAACAGGTGCAGTCGCTACGCTCAAGCTTCGCAGCCGCACGCGCCTACATGGAGGCTACCCGACGCAGCTCAGTTCGACTGCCAATCTCAAGCGACGACCTGCTGGCGTCTATTCAGCCAGAACAGAGATTTCTGTTCCTGCGTTGGTACGCACAGTTGCCGATGATAGTGCAGAAGCGTCTTCAAGCAGGCAAGACAGTGAACCTCAGCGACTTGCCGCCAGCAGCACGCGAAGGACTGCTCAACCTCTTGGAGACAAGGACAACCTTGTTTCCTTGCGCCCCCGACATAATGCGCACCCCTATCGACTTTCGCTCGTGTCTCCAAGTGACTGTTCGCCTCTCCTACGACCCCGATGTAATCGTACGCGCTGAGCAATACGATGATGTTCCAAGCGACGACTCGCCGCCGCAGCGCATGCTGTATATCGAGCGTGCGCAACGGTGGCAGATGGAAGTGCGCGCGGACGAATGTGTAGACGGAACCTCGTGGACGACGATGCTCTCGTATGAAGTGGTCACAGAACGCGCGGCAAAACCCTTGAACGAGAAACGCTAACTCGGTATAATCCCGTTATGTGCACACTGGCGTTGCTGGCGGCGGGGCTGCTAACGCTCGCGCCCGCCCTACATGTGGAGGAGACGCGCATGGAACCGACCAAGAAACGCCTGCTGGTGGTTACGCACACGGCAGGCTTCCGACACGCCGACTCGATTGAGCTCGGCGAGAAGATACTCGCGGAAATCGGCGCACGCAGCGGCGTCTTCGAGGTGGACTACTGCCGCGATGCAGGCGATGTGCAGAAGATGTTGACGCCTGAGTATCTCAACAACGGCAAGTACGACGGCGTGGTGTTCCTCAACACCACCGGCGATATCGGCGTCCCCGACCTGCCCGCATTTTTGGAGTGGCTGCAGACGGGCAAGGCGTTTATCGGCGTCCACGCCGCCGCCGACACCTACCATAATCGTCCCGAATACCTGGAGATGGTGCAAGGGCAGTTCGCCTATCACGGGCAGCAAACCAAAGTGGAGGCAAAGGTAGAGCAACCCGACCACCCCGCCGTCGCGCACCTCGCCCCCACATGGAGTGTGTTCGACGAAATCTACATCTTCAAAGAGAACAACCGCAAGCATGTAATGGTGCTGCTGTCGCTGGATAAGCACCCCGACGACGGCACGCCGCAGGCAGGCAAGCCGGGCGACCACCTGCTGGCGTGGTGTCGCGAATATGGCAAGGGGCGCGTGTTCTACACGGCGTTGGGGCATCGGCTGGATGTGTGGCAGAGCGAGGCGTACCAACGCCACCTGCTGGGCGGAATCGTGTGGGCGTTGCGCCTGCAAGAGACGGGCGCGGTGAAACTTGAGTAGGTATACTCCATCCGATGGAGGCAAGCGAGGTAATCGTGATGGACGCGGAGGATATGCGCCGCGCCATCACCCGTATCGCCCACGAGATATTGGAACGCAACCGAGGCGCGCGCGACTTGGTGGTGATAGGCATCCAGCGCAGGGGCGCGCCCGTCGCGCGGCGACTGGCGTTAGCCATCTCGCAAATAGAGGGCGTCGGCGTGCCCTGCGGCAGCGTGGACATTACGCCCTTCCGCGACGATGTGGAGCGCAAGCCCGGCGCGCTGACCCGTAGCCAGACCGATGTGCCGTTCCCCATCACTGAGAAGCGCGTCGTGTTGGTGGATGAGGTCATCTACACGGGGCGTAGCGTGCGCGCCGCGCTGGAAGCGATTATGCAGCTCGGTCGCCCAGCCAGCATCCAGTTGGCGACGCTCATCGATCGCGGGCATCGCGAGCTGCCCATCCGCCCCGACTATGTGGGCAAGAACCTGCCCACCAGTCGCAGCGAGTTCGTGCTGGTGGAGTTGATGGAGCTGGAAGGGCGCGACCGCGTGGTGCTGCGCAAGGCTGCGCCCAACCTGCCGTAGGAGGTCGCTATGCCGCACATTCTGACCGCCGCCGCGTTGCCCGTGTCGGATTTACTGCGTCGCGCCGACGCATGGCGCGTGCGCCTCGCCGAGAACCCGACGCCGCCTATCGCCCCCAAAGCCGCGCTGATTGCGCTGCTGTTCTACGAACCCAGCACGCGCACCCGCGCCGCGTTCGAGCAAGCCTGCGTGCTGCTGGGCTATCACCCGCTGGTGATTACCGCCGAGGCGAGCAGTATCGCCAAGGGCGAGAGCCTGCAAGACACGGTGCGCACGCTGAACGCGCAGGGCGTTCGGGCGATAGTGATTCGCCATCCGCAGGCGGGCGCGCCCGTCCACGCCGCGCAGGTCTCCGATGCGCCCATCCTCAACGCGGGCGACGGCGCCCACGAACACCCCACCCAAGCGCTGCTGGACCTCTATACCCTCTGGCGGCGCTACGGCTGCCCCGACCCCGACACGCGCTGGCTCAGCGGACGCAAAATCGCGATTGTCGGCGATATTCGCCACAGTCGCGTGGCGCGCTCGAACCTAACCCTGCTCACACGCGCAGGCGCGCAGGTGTGGCTTTGCGCGCCCCCAACGCTGCTGCCCGACACGCCCCTACCCGACGCGCACACCACCACCAACGCCGAGCAAGCCATCCAGAACGCCGATGTCGTAATGGCGCTGCGCCTGCAGACCGAGCGCATGCAACAGGGGCTGCTCCCCAGCCTCGACGCCTACCGACGCGATTACCAAATCCATCCCGAACGGCTGCGCGCGGCTAAGCCCGACTGCGTAGTGATGCATCCAGGGCCCATCCAGCGCGGCATCGAGATTGCCGATGCAGTGGCGGACGGCGCAGCCTCGCTGATTCTCACGCAAGTGCGCAACGGCGTGTATGTGCGCCTCGCCGTGCTGGAGTACGCTCTCGGCGACGCCTGACCCTCACGCCGCCAGAGACGCCGACTGATCTATCTGTATCTGCGACAGCACCTCTTCGATGGTGGTGACACCGTCGCGCACTTTCTGCAGCGCGTCGTGCTGTATCGTGTAGAGCGTGCCTTGCGGCGCGGCGGCGCGGATGGCGTCGCCGCCCGCGTTCTGAGCAATCAGGCGACGCACGGGGTCGCTCAGCACGAACAGCTCGTACAAGCCGACGCGCCCCTTGTAGCCGATGTTGCCACACTCGCTACAGCCGACCGCGCGATAGGCGTCCACAGGCGCGCCGCCGAATAACGCGGTAATCGCAGGATCGGTAATCGTGGTCGGCTCCTTGCACCGTTCGCACAAGCGGCGCACCAACCGCTGCGCCAACACGCCTATCAGCGCGGAGTTAATCAGAAACGGCGGGATGCCCATATCCATCATCCGCGCGGGCGCGCTGGTCGAGTCGTTGGTGTGGAGGGTGGACAGCACCAAGTGCCCCGTCATAGCGGCGCGACAAGCGATTTCCGCCGTCTCCGTGTCGCGAATCTCGCCCACCAGCACCACATCGGGGTCTTGACGCAACATCGCGCGCAGCTGGCTCGCAAAGGTCAGCCCTGCCCGCTCGTTCACTTGCGACTGCCCAATCCCCTCAATCGTGAACTCCACCGGGTCTTCACAAGTGAGAATGTTCCGTCGCTCTGACTTAATCTGCTGCAGGAGCGCGTAGAGCGTGGTGCTTTTACCAGAGCCTGTGGGACCTGTCACCAGAATCATCCCCCACGGCTTGCTGGCGAGCTGGGTTAGCCCTTGCTCCACTGTGGGGGGCATGCCGAGCTGATCCAGCGTTTTGAGTACATTGTCGCGGTTGAGGAGGCGCACCACCACGCGTTCGCCGAACACAGTGGGCAGCGAGGAGACGCGGGCGTCGATTTTGCGTTCCCCCGACTTGAAGGTGAAGCGTCCGTCTTGGGGGCGTCGCCGTTCGGCGATGTCCATCTCCGCCATCAGTTTCACGCGCGCCGTGACCGACGCCTGCAACGAGCGCGGCACTGTGCGCACCACATACAATACGCCATCGATGCGCAGGCGCACCTGCATCGAATGCTCCAGCGGCTCGAAGTGGATATCGCTCGCCCCGCGCTCGACCGCCTCCAGCAAAATGCCGTTCACCAAGCGCACCACAGGCGCCTGATGCACAATTTGTCCGAGCTGCGTGACATCTTCGGGGATGTCGCTCTCGCTCTCGCTCACCTCCAGTTCCTGGGCTGATTCTTCAGGTTTTTCGGGGTCTTCGTGAGTGCTGTAGAGCCGTGCAATCGCGCGCACAATTCGCTCGGTCGGGCTGAAGGCGACCCGAATTACCTTGCCAGTCGTCTGGCGCAGGTAGTCGAGCATCTCCACATTGTTCGGGTCTGCCGTGGCAATCCACAGTGCGCCGTTCTCCTCGCGGAGGGGCACAATCATAAAGCGTGTGGCGTCGCCCATGCCCACCCAGTGGCGCACTCGCTGTGCCTGCGCCAGGCTCGCTTCGTGCAGCGGCTCATACGGGCACTCCCACTGCTCCGCCTGCGCCTCGTAGTAATCGTCGTGGGTGATGTATCCCATCTCGATGAGCGTCTCGCCCAGCCGCTTGCCTGAAACGCGCTGCATGGCTAACGCCTCTTCCAACTGCTCAGGGGTGATTTTCCCCTTCTGCAACAGCCATTCGCCCAAACGCTTGACGCCGTACATGGTACACTCCTGATAGGAATTATCGGCGCACACGGCGTATTTATAGAGTTCAACGCAGCGCTTAGGATGACCCGACACGCCGCAAACGCCTTGTTTATAGAGGAGGCAACCGAATGTATCAACCGAATCGGCTCTTGACGAACCCTGTGAATAAATATTTAGTGGAGTTATCAAAAAGTTGGCAAGATTACGAGCTGCTGCTGCGCCCTGCGCGGCGGCTCCTATTCCACAACTTGTATCGTCCGAGCGCGTATGTGCCAGAGTTCAACAAACCGTGCTTCAGCGTGCTGTGTTTGCGCAGCGACCGCGAGAAACGCCCCTTGCTGGTGCTTGAGACCGACTCTCAACTCAGCGAGGCGTTGCGCCAGTCGTATCGGGAATGCGACATCTTATGGCTGGAGGTGTTCGAGGGTCCCGCAGGAATCCACCTCTACAGCGAGAACGCTGGGATTCGGATGGAGCTGACTTGCTCGATTACGCAGTTAGGCGTCGCGATTCGCGCGCCGCTCGCGTTCGTGCAAGAGCGCGTCGGTCGAAACTACATTCCTCAAGGTCGGCTCATCCAGAGTTTTCACGAACGCCTGCTGCGCGAGGCGTTGGACATCTTGGTCGCGCAGTACCCCGTCGAGTGCCACCATCAGATGCCGTTCGGGTTCGTGACGGGCTATCGGGCGCAGATGCCGCCGCAGATTGCTCGCTCCGCCGTCGATGTGGTGCTGATGGTCAGCTCGCGCGTGAACGCCGACGGCGTGGTGCTGCTGCCGATTAACCTCAATCTGCACAACGCGCATGTGTCGAACGAGCAGACCAGCGAGCGCGACCGCCTGATGTGTGAGTTCGCCCAGGAGATTGGGATGCCGTTTCTGACGATTCGCGCGGCGGAGCAGCCTGAAGCCTACATCTTCTCCGCGCCGACCTTACAAGAGAAGGCAATCACTGTGGTCGGGCGTGCGCCTGACGACTGGGCGAACGCAATCCGCCCGTTTGTGGAAGCGGCGTTAGAGGCGCTGAAATAGCCGTTGCGTATTCGCCTCGGTGAGTTCCGAGACGGTCTCCAGTGGGGCGTCCCACAGCGCGGCGACCTGTTGCGCAATCAGCGGCAGGTAGGCAGGCTCGTTGCGCTTGCCCCGATAGGGGTGCGGCGCGAGGTAGGGCGCGTCGGTCTCCAGCAGCAAGCGGTCGCGCGGCATCCCCTGCACAATCGCGCGGAGCGTCTCCGCGCTTTTGAAAGTGACCACGCCGCCTATCCCCAAATAGTAGCCCAACGCCAGCCCGCGCTCCGCCTGCGCAGGCGTCCCAGAGAAACAGTGCAGCACGCCGCGCACATCGGGATACTCCGACAGCACGGTTAGCACTTCCTCATACGCCTCGCGGCAGTGGATGACCACAGGCAACCCCTGCTCACGCGCCAGCTGCAGCTGCGCATGGAACGCCTCGTACTGCGCCTCGCGCGGCGACAGGTCCCGATAAAAGTCGAGCCCTATCTCGCCGACAGCGACCACACGCGGATGGCGCGTCCACTCGCGCAGTTGTTGGAGCGTGTCAGAGTTGTATCGCGCCGCGTCGTGGGGATGAACGCCCACCGCCGCGTACAGCGCATCCGACTGCTCCGCCAGCTGCATTGCGAGCAGGCTACTCGCCAAGTCATAGCCAATCAGAATCACCCGACCTACCCCCGATTGCTGGGCGCGATACACGGCGGCTTGCCATTCGGGGTACAAATCGGGATGGTTCAGGTGGCAGTGCGTATCGGTCCAGCGCATGGCGTTCCTCTGGCGGAGAGGGTGGGATTCGAACCCACGATCCCCCTTTTGGGGGGATTCTCGTTTTCGAGACGAGCCCGTTCAACCACTCCGGCACCTCTCCGCTGTGTGGCGCCCTCGGAGGGATTCGAACCCCCGACGCCCTCCTTAGGACGGAGGCGCTCTATCCACTGAGCTACGAGGGCAGGAGATAAAGAATGGCGCGTCCGGAGGGAGTCGAACCCCCGACCTCAAGGTCCGCAACCTTGCGCTCTATCCTCTGAGCTACGGACGCGCAACGCTTTTATTTTACCACATAGGCGGACACAATTGCAAGGGGGGTGAACGCTGTCTCTTTCCGAAGGCTACGCTCACCACCCTGTCTGTCCCAGTCATCTTCCTCTGGGTGCAACGCTTTGAAGAGGCTCCATCCACTCCCCCCAAAACGCGGACGCCCACCCATCTACCCCGAAGCGCTCATCCGCACCCTCGCCCTCCTGCAAGTGCGCGACCGCGCCTCGTTTCACCTACGCCCGCGCCCCTGAGACACTTCCCAACCACGCCCTGCCCGCTTTGAGTACGCTGGTCTATCGCATTCATACCATCCCCGACGAACGCTGGCATCAACTCTTGATGTGGCTGGCTCAGCAATGGCTGTCGCTGGAGGCGCCGACTGCGCAGACGCCTTATGCGATGGTAGACGGCACAGGGGTGGGGTATGCGACGCCGTTTTATGCGCAGTTTCGTCGGGGGGCGGAGATACGGCGGTTGCGTTCGCATGTGAAAGCCGTGGTGATGGGGTACTGGCAAGGAGGTCGGGTGTGGGTGATGGGGGCGGCGTTGGGGCAGACCTGCGTGTCTGCCTCTATTCAAAAAGGCATCCCCCCGCTCCCACCTCGTGGGAGCAGGGGGCAAGGGGGGTGAGGGCTACCGCTTGCGACGCTTCAGCCCAACAAGCCCTGCCAGTCCGACGCCCAGCCCAAAGAGCGACGCAGGCTCGGGAACCGTATCCAACAGGTACGCCTCAAGGCGATTCGTCGCCACTTTGAAGCCAACGCCCACGATGTAGCGTCCATCGGACGAGATGGCAGAGGCGCTCTCCAACACCGACCCGTCGGTCAGCAAGGCGGCGTAGGTGAGGTTCAGGTCTTCCATCCCGCTTGACGCCGTCCAGCGAAAGGCGCGGATCTCAAAGCTGGCGTTTTGTGCCGTTCCGACCACCACCGAGCCGTCGGCAGAAACGCCATACGCAAGGCTGGTACCGCCCCCCAGTGTGCCCAAGTCTTGCATCTGATTATTTGATGCCGTCCAGCGAAAGGCGCGCGAATTGCTGGCGCTATCTGACCATCCGACCACCACATCGCCGCCTGCAGAGACGCCATGCGCCACGCCGGTATCGCCCCCCAGCGTACCCAAGTCTTGCATCTGATTATTTGATGCCGTCCAGCGAAAGGCGCGCCCATAACCGCTGGCGTTTCCTGCCTGTCCGACCACCACATCGCCGCCTGCAGAGACGCCATACGCACGGCTCTCAGCGCCCCCGAGCGTGCCCAGGTCTTGCATCTGATTATTTGATGCCGTCCAGCGAAAGGCGCG
>CALGZO010000131.1 GCA_937934465.1 uncultured Fimbriimonadales bacterium
GACTCTGCGCACTCCGCGCCTCTGTGATGAAAGGTTATACCCATGATCCCTAAAGACTGCAAACGCCTAGCCGAAGTTGACTTCCCCATCGCCGTGGTGTCGCGTCACGCGGCGCGGGAGAAGTCGATCCGCCATGGGCACCCATCCACGCTGCATCTCTGGTGGGCGCGGCGCCCACTTGCCTCCAGCCGAGCGGTGCTGCTGGGGCTTCTGCTGCCCGATCCCTGCGATCCACAATGTCCGAAGGATTTCAAGAAGAAGGCGCGCGAACTCCTGCCGCGCGTCCAAGGCAACGTCGGCCCTGCGGATGAGGATCTCCAGAAGGCGCTGCTCAAGTTCATCGGCGATTTTGCCAACTGGGACTTTGCCGCCACCCCCGCCTATCTTGAAGTCGGCCGCGCACTGGTGCAGGCAGCGCATCCCGACGAGACGCCGCTTGTCGTGGACCCCTTCGCCGGCGGCGGCTCCATTCCCCTAGAAGCCTTGCGCTTGGGCTGCGAGGCGTTTGCCAGCGACTTGAACCCCGTCGCCTGCCTCATCCTCAAGGTCATGCTGGAGAATATTCCGAGAGAGACTCACCGCAGAGGCGCAGCGAACGCGGAGAGTTTGGCGGATGAGTTGAGGCGCGTCGGGAAAGAGATCAAAGAGAAGGCCGAGAAAGAACTGGCGGCGTTGTATCCCAAAGACCCCGACGGCGCCACGCCCATTGCCTACCTCTGGGCGCGGACGGTGCGCTGCGAAGCCCCCAACTGCGGCGCCGAAATCCCGCTGGTGCGCTCGTTCTGGCTGTGCAAGAAGCCCAACCGTAAAGTGGCGCTGCGAGTTGTGGTTCACCACAGAGACGCAGAGGGCGCAGAGAAAGGCGAGGAAAAACCTCCGTGTCCTCAGCGTCTCCGCGGTGAAATCTCCTTTGAAATCTTCCAGCCGAAAAGCGAGAAAGAGGTCCCCGAAGGCACGGTCTCCCGCGCGCGGGCTAGGTGCCTGTGCTGCGGCGCGGTGCTGCCGCCGGAGCGGGTGCGGGCGCAACTGGCGGCTCAGCGTGGCGGCGCGGATGTGATGTTTCACCACAGAGACTCAGAGAGCACAGAGAAAAACAAGAAGAATGACTCTGTGTCCTCTGTGTCTCCGTGGTGCAGAACCGGCGGTGCAAGACTGCTGGCCGTGGCGACGCTCAAGCCTGGCCAGTCGGGGCGCCACTACCGCCTGCCTACCGAGGACGACTATAAGGCGGTGTGGAAGGCACAGCAGCGCCTGGCAGAAATTCTGGACGAGTGGGAGCGCGGTGGAAAGCAGGGGCCGTGCCCGGTGCCGGATGAGCCACTGCCACTGATGAGTGGAACGTTCAACGTGCCGTTATACGGGATGAACACGTGGGGCGACCTGTTCACCGCTCGACAGAAGCTGGCGCTGGTGACGCTGTCGCGGCTGGTGCGGGAGTTCACCACAGAGACACAGAGGACACAAAGCGAGGCAAACGCAGGTGAGTCTGTGAGAGACCTGTTAAGCGTTAGCCTCAATAAAACAGCTGATCTTGGTAATGCGCTCGCGCCGTGGAAGCCAGATGCAGAATGTCCGGTGCATTTGTTTGCCCGGCAGGCCCTGCCGATGGCGTGGGATTTCTGCGAGTCAACCCCTACGTCAGACTCTAGTGGCTCGTTTGTTAGCGCTGTCGAGAGAACAGCTGATGCTCTTGATTCTTTCGCAGCATCTCTTCGATTCAATGCTGTCGTCCAACTCGCCGACGCCACGGAGCACCCGCTGCCAGATGCGGCGGCCACGGTGTGGTTTACCGACCCGCCCTACTACGATGCAATTGGTTATGCTCATTGCTCAGACTTTTTCTACGTTTGGCTTAAACGAGTTTTACCGGGACATCTGCTCCTGAGTGATCCTTACGATCCTAGAAACCCACTAACACCAAAGGCTCGCGAGATAGTCGTAGACAGTACAACAACAAAAGGACACGGCACAAGAACTAAAGCTTTTTACCAAGACGCCATGGCCAAAGCCTTCGCCGAGGGGCGGCGGGTGCTGCGCGAGGACGGTGTGGGCGCAGTAGTCTTCGCCCACAAGACCACCGAGGGATGGGAGGCGCTGCTTTCGGGCATGATCCGCGGCGGCTGGACCATCACCGCTTCGTGGCCTATTGCCACAGAGCGACCCGGAAGGCTGCGTTCGCAAGAATCCGCAGCGCTCGCCACCAGCATCCACCTCGTCTGCCGCCCACGGCTCGACGATGCGCCGGTGGGTGACTGGAAACATGTGCTGGAGGAACTCCCCAAGCGCGTGGGCGACTGGATGGAGCGCCTGCAAGGCGAAGGCATCCGCGGCGCGGATCTCGTCTTTGCCTGCATCGGCCCCGCCCTCGAAATCTTCAGCCGCTACGCGAAGGTGGAGACCGCCGACGGGCGCGAGGTCACGCTTGCCAAGTACCTCGAGAAGGTCTGGGAGGTGGTCGGCCGCACCGCATTGGAAAACGTACTCGACACCGCCGAAGCCCGCGCCCGTAACGGCACCACCGGGGCGTTGGAGGAGGATGCCCGGCTCACGGCGTTGTTCCTCTGGACACTTCAGAGCACCAACGGAGAAACGATTGACCACAGAGACACAGAGAGTACAGAGGAGGATGAAGCAGAAAGTGAAGATGATGAGGGCTCTGTGTCCTCTGCGTCTAAATCCGGTTTTTCCCTCGCCTTCGATGTGGTGCGCCGCTTCGCCCAGGCTTTGGGAATCGACCTCCCCAAGTGGGAGGGTCGAATCATCGAGACCAAGAAAGGCGTGGTGCGCCTCCTAGCCGTGTCCGAACGAGCCAAGCAGCTCTTTGGCAAGGATGGGGCGAACGCCGTAGCCGACTGGATCGCGGAGAACCCACAGAAGAATGTGCAGGGAGTGCTTTTCCCCGAGATGGACGATTCACCGCAGCGGCGCAGAGGACGCAGAGGTAATTTTATGTTGGATGAGGATTCTCTGCGAACTCCGCGTCTCGGCGGTGAAAAAGAGGCCACCACCCTCGACCGCGTTCACCTAGCGATGCTGCTCCAGGCCGGCGGTCAAGCAAGCGCCCTGCGCACCCTGCTGGAGGCAGAGCAGAAGCGAGGACCGGAGTTCCTGCGCCTCGCCAACGCGCTCTCGGCCCTCTACCCGAAGGACAGCGAGGAAAAGCGCCTGTTGGATGCGATGCTCCTAGCAGTGCCGAGGTGAAGATGCACCACAGAGACACAGAGGACGCAGAGATGGCGTTGAACAAGTTGACAGAACAGATCATTGGCGCTGCGATTGAGGTGCACAAG
>CALGZO010000132.1 GCA_937934465.1 uncultured Fimbriimonadales bacterium
CCAAATCGTGGAGTTATGCGCTCACCGTCCCCCTGCGCGATTGTTGGACTGGGGAGCGAGCTATGTGCTGAATACTCAGGGGTTGTCGCAGGAGGCGCAGACAGCAGTTGCCCGACCGTTGCTATCGGGGTTCATCAACTCGGGCTATAACGAATGCGCCGAAGCAATCGTGAATCTGTTAGAGCCGCAGCCCCTGATAGAGTTAGGACGCTACAGGCACAATGTCGCGGACGGCGAACGCGCGAGGCAATACTACCTGCGTGCGATTGAATACGCCGAGCAGACCCGCGATCGCGCGAAGATTGTCTGTGCCATCGCAGACTTCGCCGAATGTGAAGCCGTGCTGGGCAACCTTCAAAACGCCGTACGCCAGCTGCGCCGAGCACGGAAAAACCACAACCTCAGTCGCTTAGATGAAATGACTCGTAGCTGGTATCATTATGTCGCAGGCTACATCTGTTATCAGAGGGGACACTTCCGACGCGCTCATGCACACTACCGTAGCGCGCTGCGTTGCGAGGCGCGGCGCGCGGATGTCCTGCGGGAGTTGAGCCGTGTCAACCTGGAAATGGGTCGATACAATGTCGCCAACGAGCAGGCTCACGAAGCGCTTGCCCTGCTCGAAGATAAGCATCAACCCTTGTTGCCTTCTATTCATGCATTGTACGGGTGCTTAGGCGATATCTGCGCGGTGCAAGGCAAATACGAGGAAGCCTATCGTTACCACAGCGAGGCGTTGTCTTTCTGGCAAAAGACGGGTCAACCGCGCTGGATTTGCTTGAGTCTGAACCGTATCGCCGAAATCGAACTCTTAGCGCGTGATGCAGGCAGCTCGTGGCGCGTGGCAGCAACGATGGGCAAGTCTGCTTATGAACTGCTCCGTGAGGCATGGCAGGTGATTGAGCCAACCTACATGAACCTGCCCCACAAGTCACGCACGCTCCACAACCTCGGCTGGCTGGCATGGCACGAAGGGCGAATTACCGATGCAGAAAAATACCTACGGCGAGCGCTACTGATCCGCCAGCATTATGGCAACGAGTACGGCGTCGCACGCACACTCGAACTACTCGCACGGCTGCGCTTCACCCAGCAACGCTACAACGAAGCCAAGCAGTACTTCGAGCAAGCAGGACAGATTCGAAAACAGCTCGGTGTTGTGCAATACCCTGCCGTCAAACGCTGCAGCCTCTCGATTCAAAGGCGACTGTAAACCAAACCGCGACTGCCCAAAATTCTCACTAAAATACACGAATTCCCCCCCTCATTCCCGCTGAATTGAGGGGGGCTTTCTTGTATATATATAGCGGAAGTCTGGAGTAAAGGAGTATAAAGCACACGGGCAAGGGCACACTTCAGTATAAGAGAGGGGAGAACAGAATGGCGAAGGTCTCGCGACGGAACTTCGTAGATGCATCGCAGAAGGCGTGGTGGGATGAGGCAACGCTTTATCTGCCTGCCACTGGCTCCTGAGGCGCCGACCTCAGCCTCAGGAGCTTTTTTTTCGGCGGTATAATTGCATCGATGAAGCCGCCGTCGGAATGGCTGAGTATTCGGGTCGTTGCGCCGCCGCCCGCGTGGGACGCCATCGCCGCTGTGCTAATTGATTCAGGTTGCACAGGCGTGGAGTTGCGCGAGCAGCCCTACAGCGTCGTTGCGTATCTGCCTGCGACGGAGCAGCCCCAACTTTGTGCGATAGAACAACGGCTGCAGCGGTTGCCAGAGTTCGATCTGCCGCCCATCCAGAAGTTCGAGGTGCAGCCTGTGAACGAGCGGAACTGGCACACGGCGTGGCGACGCTACTTCCGCAGTCGCAAATTCGGCGCACGCCTGCGTGTGCAGCCCAGCTGGAGCCGATACAAGCCCGACCCAAACGAGATAGTCCTCCAGTTAGACCCCGGCTTGGCGTTCGGCACAGGCGGGCATGCGACCACCGCGCTCTGCTTGGAGCTGTTAGAGCGGTATGTTCAGCCGGGCATGCGCGTCGCCGATGTGGGCACAGGCACGGGAATCTTGGCGATTGCGGCGGCGAAACTGGGCGCACGCGAGGTACTTGCCGTCGATGACGACCCACTGGCGGTCAAGATTGCCCAAGCGAACATCGAGCGCAACGGCGTCGCCGCCGCAGTTGAGGCGGTTCAGGGCGACGGTTTCCACGCGCTGACAGGCACATTTGACTTGATTGTGTGTAATATCATCAGTGGCTTTTTAATTGCCAGCGCGCCGCTGGTTCCGCCGTTATTGCAGGCGGGCGGCGTGTATATCCTTTCGGGAACCAGCGGTCGCAATTGGCGCGGCGGGGTGCGCCAAGCGGTGCTGAACGCGGGGCTGAGTTTGGAGGAGGTGCGCCGACGACGCACATGGGTCGCCGCCGTGTTTCGCAAGTTGTGACGCCGCGCGCGCTGCCGCGCTTCTTCGTGCCGCGCCCCGCGCTGGAGGCAGGCGCGCTCCCCGACGCCGTCGCCCATCAGGTGCATCATGTACTGCGCTTACGCGCGGGCGACTGGGTCTGCTTGCTCAACGGCGACGGCGACGCCTACCTCGCGCAGCTGGGCGATCGCGCTACGATTGCCCACCTGCAACCTGCGCTGCTGGAGACCGAGCTGCCGTTCGCAATCACTGTGCTGCAGGCGTGGACGCGGGGGGAGAAGGCGGAGACGGCGATTCGGCTCTGCGTGCAGGGCGGCGCGCAAGCAATCCTTCTTGCGCCCAGCGAGCGGTCGGTGACGCGCTGGGACGCCAGCAAGCAAACCAAGTACGCCGCGCGCTGGCAGACTATCGCCCAAGAGGAGGCGGAACTCGCCTGTCGTGCGCGGTTGCCCCAAGTCCAAGTGTTCGAGCGGTGGCACGACGCTTTTGCTGGGCTGCCGCGCCCCGTATTCGTGTTAGATGAGTGGGAAGGCGCGCTGCTGTTGAAGCAACAAGCGCGGCGGATGCCAATCCCTGCAGCGTTGAGTATCGTGGCTGGTCCAGAGGGCGGCTTTAGCCATGCCGAACGCGAATGGATGGCGGCGCAACCTGAGGTGTATGCCGTTTCGCTGGGGTCGCGCGTGCTGCGCGCCGAGAGCGCGGCGTTCTACGCGCTGGGGCAACTCGCCGCGCTGTGGGAGTAAATAGAAGCGAGCCGAGCGACAATCGCCCGGCTCGCGGCTTCTCACTTGCGCTTAGGCTTAGCAGCCCGTGTCTTCCGAGTCGGTCACGCCCGTGCCCGGCACCCCGTGCAGGTCGTTGTAGGGACCGTTCGGACCAGAAGGAGTGCTGCTAACGGCTTGTAAGCGCGCTTCGTCCGCCAACAGCCCCTCGCCAGGGATATCGCGCCAGTTGTAGTAGGAGCCGCCTGCGCCCACGCGCGTCGCCTGACCATTGTAGGCAGTGGCTGGCGTGGGGAACTGGCTCGCAGGCGCGATGTTGCGCACTCCGTTCCAGCGCCACCACTTCGCGTGACCATCCACAAAGTTGATGACCAAGCCCTCCTTGTGGCGCGCGAAGCCCAGGAAGTTGAAGTACTCCAACGCCGCCTGATTCTTCAGGTAGCCGTCAAACAGCATCACTGTGTTCACAGGGGCGTCGATGGCAGCAATCTTGGTGACGGGTGTGCGCTTATTCACGATTGGGCAGAAGTTCTCGCCGAACAGACCGAGGTTGGGGATGTAGCCGACATAGCGGAAAGTACCCAGTGCAGGCGCAGGCGAACCCGCCGCTTGCACACGCTGGGGCCAGTCGATCCCCGGACGATAACTCGGGCAGACGAAGATATCGGTGTTCTTGATATACGGCGCCAGCACATCGTAGATAGCCACCAACGCCAGCTGACCCGCGTTGTTGCGTCCGAAGTACGCGCTCATGGGGAAGGTCTCTTCGTAGTCTTGCACATACATCAGCACGCTGGTAGCGATCTGCTTCTGGTTGTTGGTACACTGCGTCTGACGCGCGCTCTCTCGTGCCTGCGCAAATACAGGGAACAGAATCGCCGCCAAGATCGCGATAATCGCAATCACGACCAGCAGCTCAATCAGCGTAAAGCCCTTGCGGTTCATGGTTCTGCTCATACCTCCTATTAGTATGTGGCTCCCACTGAGAATTAGGAAAAGGCAGTCCCGTAAGCGGGGCTGCCCTTCTTGGGAGTC
>CALGZO010000133.1 GCA_937934465.1 uncultured Fimbriimonadales bacterium
GCGTACACAATCTCCGTCGCGCTGGGCAACAGCGACACAATCCGCATAGCGCGATTATACCCCCTCTTGAATTCGCGAAGCCATCGGGTATAATCTATAAGCGTTGCCGGGTCGTCTAACGGCAGGACGCCAGACTCTGGAGAAGATTCCTGCCCTTCGCACCCTTGACACAACCCCTTGTATGCTCGCTACCCCTTCTCACACCCGATTGTGTTGAATTGGACGCCTTTCAAGCAGGCGTTCGGCGAGAAAAGGTGTCCAATCCAGACTCTCTTCTCCTTGCCTGTTGTAGGGTTTCAGGCTCCCTGAATGAGAGGGGCTTCTCGCAGGGGGCAGGAGTTTCGCGAGGGATGGTGTATACTCTCTCGCGCTACCGTACCTCACTTGCGGTAGAACCTCGCCTACCTGTTCTGAAATCTTACTGCAGGAATTTGGGCGTTTTCAAGGAATCACTTAAGTATCGCCTATGCCGCATAGGAAATCGCTGGAAAGCCGACGACGCACGCTGGTTGAGACGCCGCTGTTCAACCTGAAGTTCATGCCGAGCTTGCTGCTGTTGCCAGATAGTTTACATATCTACCGTGCAACAGACGCCGCCGCGCAGACGCTTGGCTACACCCATGAGCAGCTGGGTCAGATGACCTTGTACAATCTGCTGGTGGAGGATAAGTCCACCGTGGATGACTCCCTCACTCGCGCGCGCACGAACCCGCCGTTTGTGCTGACCGTCCGCCGTCCCGACCGCGAGGAGCGCATCATCGAGGGTATCGTGCATCTGCTGCCTGAGTATGAGCTGCTTCACTTGAGCTTTGCGGACCTCACAGGGCTACACCTGGTTGTACGCCTCAGCAATCGGCTCGCGACAGCGCCGCCGAGCGCGACAGGCGCGGAGTTCCTGCGTGAGATGACACGGCTCACCTCGCAAGCCTTAGGCGGCGCGCATGTCTATATCGGACGGCTGGTGAACAACACATCCGTGCAAGGTGTGGCGTATGCGGTGGGGGGCGAGACGCGCGAGCCGCCCAACTACGCGCTCGCGGATACCCCCTGTGAGAATGTTGTGGTGGGCGGCGTCTGTTTCTACCCGCGCAGTGTGCAGGCAATGTTCCCGCGCGACTCCGACCTGCAGCAAATAGGACTGGAAAGTTATCTGGGCGCGCCGCTACGCGACTCGTTCGGGCGCACCATCGGCATTTTCTGGGTTTCAGACACCAAGCCCTTGCCCAACCTGCGCCCCATCCGAGACATGTTCAATGTGCTGACCGTGCGCGTGGCGCATGAGTTGATACGCGACCAAGCCGAGGCGGAAGCGCAACGCCTGCGCGAGCAGCTGATACAAGCACAGAAGATGGAGAGCGTCGGTCGCATGGCGGGCGGCTTGGCGCACGATTTCAACAATCTGCTGACCGCGATGCTGGGCTATGTGGAGCTCGCACAAAGCGCCCTCGCCCAAGACCACCCCGCCTACGCATTCCTCGATAACGCTATCTTAGCCGTCGAGAAAGCGTCCGAAGTCACTCGCCAACTAATGGCGCTCGCGCGTCAACAACCGATGCAGCGACGCCCACTGAACCTCAATACGGTGGTGCAAGAGGCGCTCCAAATCGCAGCCTCGTGGCTACCCCCAAACATCCAAGTGCAGACCTATCTCGGCGACGCCCTCTGGCTCACAGAAGCCGACCACGCCCAGCTGATGCAGGTGCTGCAGAACCTGCTACTGAACGCCCGCGACGCTATCCCCGAAACAGGCGGCGTTATCACCATCGAGACGCAGAATGTCCACTTAGATGAAGCGTATACACGCGCCCACTACGAGGTCGTGCCCGGCGAGTATGTGATGTTGATGGTCTCCGACACGGGGTCGGGAATGCCGCCGCAAGTGCGCGAGCGTATTTTCGAGCCGTTCTTCACCACCAAGCCTCGCGGGCAAGGCACTGGGCTGGGGCTGTCGATTGTGTATAGCATCGTGAAGCAGTTGGGCGGACATATTTGGGTCTACAGCGAGGTGGGCAAGGGCACGACCTTCAAGGTCTACTTGCCGCGCGCCTACGACCGTGCGCAACTCGCGCCCGCAGAACGCCCAATCCCGACGCCGCCGCCGCGCGGACACGAGACTATCTTGGTGGTGGAAGACGAGCCAGGCGTGCTGGAAGTCGCCAAAGAAACACTGCGCCAGTACGGCTACCGCGTATTGGCAGCCCACTCGCCCCCAGAAGCGTTGCAAATCGCGCAGAACCTCGGCGAACCCATCCACCTGCTCATCACCGATGTCGTCATGCCAGTGATGAGCGGACGCGAACTCGCCGACTATATCCAACAGCGTATCCATCCCAACATCAAGGTTCTCTATGTGTCGGGCTACACCGAGAACACGATTGTCCATCACGGGGTGCTGGAACCGAGCGTGAACTTTCTACCGAAGCCCTACACGCCCACCCAGCTCGCGCAGAAGGTGCGTGAAGTGCTGGACCGAACCGCCCCATAGGAGCCTGCTCGCCGAGCGCGAATAGATAGGCTGTGAAGGAGACTGCGGATGCGTAAAGTTTGGCTGCGCAACCTCACGACGCACGGCGCACTCTTACTGCTGCTGGCGCTGTATATGCTGCCGATTGCGTGGATGTTCTCCACCTCGATCAAGCCCGACGAGGAGCTGTTCACCGAGTCGATTCGTTGGGTTCCCCAGCGTCTCGCGTGGGAGAACTACCAGCACGCGCTGACCACCTTCCCGTTCTGGCTCTACCTACGCAACACGCTGGCGATTGCCACTCTGACGGCGTTGGGCGCGGTGCTGAGCTGCCTGCCCCCTGCGTATGCGTTCGCGCGGATGCGCTGGCGCGGGCGCAACTTCTGGTTCTGGGCGATGCTCAGCACGCTCATGTTGCCGCCGCAAGTCACGCTGTTGCCTGTGTTCCTGCTGTTCCGTTGGCTCGGCTGGGTGGACACCTTCTTGCCTCTGATTGTGCCCGCGTTTTTGGGCAACGCTTTCCTAATCTTTCTGTTGCGCCAGTTCTTCATCACGCTCCCCCAAGAGCTCATCGACGCCGCGCGGCTGGACGGCTGCAGCGAGTGGATGATTCTCTGGCGTCTGGTCGCGCCGATGGCGAAGCCCGCAGTGGCGACGGTCGCGCTCTTCTCGTTCGTGTGGGCGTGGACAGACTTTATGGGACCGCTGATTTACCTCAACGACTCCAGCAAGTTCACCTTGGCGGTCGGACTGCAGTATTTTCTGGGTCGGCATGGGGAGCAGTGGAATTTGCTGATGGCGGCGGCGATGGTGGTCACGGCGCCGCTGGTGGCGCTGTTTCTTTTCACGCAGCGCGCCTATGTGCGCGGCATCACCCTCACGGGGCTGAAAGGGTAGAATCGATTCGGGGCTATGATTGCGCCGCGATGGTGGTTCGACCTCCAGCAATATCGTGAACGGCTCCAGCAGTATTCGGATGAGGAGCTGCTGGATGTTTATTTTCACATTCACCCCGTGCGGTATCAGTCGCACTACTTGTGCGTATTGCGTGAGTTGCGTCGTCGGGGGCTGAAGCCACAGATTGCGCATCGCCCATTTGCCGACTTGCGCTGGGATTTGCCGCAGTGGGTGCGTGCGCTGGGCTGGCTGGGTCGTGCGCCGTGGGGTTCACGCGTCGCGTATGGCGCGCTGACGCTGCTGCTCGCGCTGGCGCTCACGGGCGTGTTGCTCGCGCCGCTGTGGATTGCACTGACGCTGATACGGTTCTTAGACCCGTTCACGGCGTTTCTGATGTTGATGGGCATGGTGTGGGCGTGGGGGGTTGGAGTCGGCGCGACTTGGCGTGCGGGCGCACGGGGCGGCTGGAGCCTGATTGCAGCGGCGGGCGGCAGCCTCGCGCTCTGGGGGTTTCTGCACACCCAAGCGTTCGCGCGGATTATCGAAGCGTTGCAGCAACCCCTGCGCGGCGGGGGCGGGTGGGGGTTCTAAAGGCGCACGGGCACGCCGCGCTGCGCTAAGTATCGCTTCAACTCGCTAATCCGATACACGCCGTCATGTACAATCGAGGCGACCAGCGCGGCGGCGGCGTGGGCTTCCATCAGCGCGTCGTAGAGATGTTCGGGCGCGCCCGCGCCGCCCGACGCAATCACGGGCACGGGCACGGCGTCCGCCACCTGGCGCGTGAGCGTCAACTCGTAGCCGATTTGCGAGCCGTCGCGGTCCATACTGGTCAGCAGAATCTCGCCCGCGCCAAGCGAAGTCACGCGCTGCGCCCACTCGACGGCGTTCAAGCCTGTGGGCGTGCGCCCGCCGTGCGTATACACTTCGTAGAACGCGCCGTTCCAACGCGCGTCGATGGCGACCACCACGCACTGACTGCCGAACAGCCCCGCCGCCTGCTCAATCAGGGCGGGGTTCTCCACCGCGACTGTGTTGAGGCTCACCTTGTCCGCGCCGGCGTGCAGGATGGCGCGGATATCGTCGGCTGTGCGAATGCCGCCGCCGACCGTGAACGGGATGAACACCTGCTCCGCCACGCGCGCGGCGAGCTCGAACACAGGGGCGCGCCGTTCATGGCTGGCGGTGATGTCCAAAAACACCAGCTCGTCGGCGCCTTCGCGGTCGTAGAGGCTTGCCAGCTCCACAGGGTCGCCCGCGTCGCGCAGGTTCACGAACTGCACGCCTTTCACCACGCGCCCGTTATTGATATCGAGGCAGGGGATGATGCGTCGGGTTTCGGCGGACGCCATTTAGCCCTCCTCGTTCGAGCGTCGCCACTGCACGGCGACGATGGGCGTTTCGGGGGGCGCGTTGGTCTCAGTTGCTTTCGCGCGAGCGTTTTTGCCGCGTCGTCCGCGTGCGCGGCGTCGGCTGCGTCGCGCCGACGGCACGGTCTCACGCGACGCCTCCGCCTCCAACGCCTCGTCGGGCGGCGCGTCCAAATCTGCAGCCTCGAAAGGCGACTCGTCCAACACGATTGGCTCCAGCACAGGCTCTTCCCAGTCGGGTTCGGGCGTCGGCTCGGCAGATTCGGCAACGGGTTCGGGGGTTTCTGGAGTCTCGACGAGTTCGAAGTAGGGGGGCAGCTCGATTGGCTCGCCCTGCATGAGGCGCAACATCTGTTCGTGAGGCGCCACGAGGAGCAAGCGGCTCTCGCCTTCCTGAAGGTACAGCCGATGCTCCATCGTACTTTCAGCGACCAGTGCGGATTCGGCGGTATCGTACACGCTGAGCGGCATCGGGAACAGCAGCGTGCGCGGTCCGCCCTTGCGTGCGTGAACATGCACCCACGGGTAGCGCGCCTGCACGAGGTCGTTCGTGTCCAGCCAAATATGCCCGCCTGCCCAGCGCACGAGTGCGCGCGCCAACTCTGGCGTGAGGCGTCGCTCGCCCAGAAATACGGCTTTCCAAGTCGTATGGTCGCACACCGCCAGCGAGGGTAGCCCGCTGTCAATATATTCGCCGATGACATCGCAGTTCTCGGCGATTGCGTAGAACGACGGCTCCCACGGTTCGGGCGCGCCCAGTTTGTCTACGCCGAGGAACCGCGCGAGCGGGTGCGCCTTGTTGACAATCTGCGTGCCCTGCAAGCTCGCCCACGGCTGACGAGAGATGGCGACGCCGAGGGTCTCACGAGCGTTGGCGAGCGCGTCGCGATGCCCGTGAAACAGCGTGCTGGCGTATAGCCATATCAGCACGCGCCCATCGCGCTGCAGGCGTTTGCGAATCGCCTCGTGCGCGGCGCGCGACATCCGCCATGCATTCAGGAAGATGACCACACGGCTCGGCGGGAAATCGCGTCGCACGACATCTTCGAGCAGGTAGAAGCCGACCGACGCGCCGCTGCGCAGAATCGCCTCACGCGCCTGCACCACCATCTGTTCAATCAGGGGCGAGCCTGTGCGCACATAGCGCGTGCTTTCGGGGTCGACTATCACTGCCACTTCGGGCGGGGTCTGCGGCGCGTGCGTGCGCATGCGCCAAAGCGCGACGGCGTTCCGCGCGGCGTGCCAAGCGTCGGGATTCAAAAGCCACCCCTCGCCCCATAAGTCCATCCACATCTCGCCGTGCGCACAAGCAAACGATTGCGCCAGCGAGCGCGTATGCACTTGTTGCAACGCCTGCACAGTGTGCAACGGCGGGTTGTAGTCGTCGTCGGGCGTCGCCTCCGCCTGCGCCGAACCCAAGTGGTGCCCAGTGGACGGGTCGGTCAGCCGAGTCGCCCTGCCAAACGGCGTGCGGTAGTCCTCCTCTGCGATGAACAACTTGCCGTGCAGGTTCACTGAATCGACAGGCGTGGGCAACGCGCCCAACTCGCCGGGCAAGCGGTTCGCGTAGCTCAGCGGCGCAGAGAGGATATCGAGATGCTCCGAGCGCAAGATTTGGCTCAGCGCGAAGTGCCCAGCGTAGGGGTGCTTCCACTCCAGCACATAGCCGTAGGGCGCGCCGACCAGCGCACGCCCCTGACTGGCTTCCTTGACCGCCTGCGCCAACCCCATAATCCGTCGCGCCGTGATGTCCGACAGGAAACGGTGGTAGTCAATCCACCGACCTTCGCGTCGCGGGTGATAGAAGTGCAGAATGCGTCCGTGCGGCATGGAGGGCTGGAACGGGGGCAGCGTCGCCGTGCTGAAGCTCACCTCGCCGTTGAACCAGCACGCGCGCAGCACCACGCTGTCGCCTTTGTATTGACGGCGCAGCCACTCGCGAAACGCCTGCAACGCCGCCTCGCTGGTATCGTAGCCGCCCGATTCCGAGAGGAACCACTCGCCGTAGTCCAGATGATAGCCCAGCGTCGCGCCGCCCTCGTCTTGCTGCTCCACCAGCTCCACCAGCGCGACCAGCTGCTCTTTGGCGAGTTGCCACCATCGATCCGCACAGACGGAGGGACCGCCCACAGAGCCGTCGGCGAAGCGAATCACGGCTTCGGGGTATTCGGTCTGCCATCGGCTCGTGGGAGCGAAGGCGATGCGCCATAGGAAGTGCGCGTCAGGGTCGTTCTCACGGGCGAGCGTCGTCCAGTAGCGTATCTGGTCGAACGCCTCAATCGCGCCTGTCTCACGCACCGGCAGCGAGACGAGCAGCGAGTAGAGATGGACGCCCGCTTCGGCGGCGAGCTGGATTTGCTGTTGCACGCGCACGGCGGCTTCAGGCGAGTGGGGGTTGCCGAAGAAGAAATGCGGCGCGAACACACGCTCGCCAAACCCAATTGTAGGGACGCCCTGCACGAACTGCACGCGCGCGATGGGGTGGCGAATAGGCGGACGCGGCGGCGTTTCAGGTTGCGGCTCAGGCTCAGGCTCGATGACGACGCTGGGGGTCTCGGCTTTCTTGCGACGGCGCGTGCGGCGCGTTTTCTGAGGCGAAGGCTCTTCCGTCGGCGTCTCGCCGACAACATCCAACTCCCGTACCGTCGGCGTCTCGCCGACAACATCCACATCCCGTACCGTCGGCGTCTCGCCGACAGCCAACTCTGCCTTTTTGCGACGGCGCGTGCGCTTGGCAGTTTTGGAACTTATTGCCTCGCCTTCTGGGGGGGGCGCAGTGTCGGCACGGGTAAGAGTGTCCGTGCCACTGGGGCTTGGACTTTCCTGTCCAAGCACAGACGCATCTTCGGCACGGACAGGAGTGTCCGTGCTACTGGGACTTGGACTTTCCTGTCCAAGCGTTGTTGCACGGACAGGAATGTCCGTGCTACTGTGGCTTGGACTTTCCTGTCCAAGCGTTGTTGCACGGACAGGAGTGTCCGTGCTACTGGGGTGGCTTGGACTTTCCAGTCCAAGCGTTGTTGCGCGGACAGGAATGTCCGTGCCACTGTGGCTTGGACTTTCCAGTCCAAGCGTTGTTGCACGGACAGGAGTGTCCGTGCTACTGTGGCTTGGACTTTCCTGTCCAAGCGTTGTTGCACGGACAGGAATGTCCGTGCTACTGGGGCTTGCACTTTCCAGTCCAAGCGCAGCAGGTTCATCGGCACGGACAGGAATGTCGGTGCTACTGGAGTGGCTTGGACTTTCCAGTCCAAGCGCAGGCGCATCTTCAGCACGGACAGGAATGTCCGTGCTACTGTGGCTTGGACTTTCCTGTCCAAGCACAGATGCTTCATCGGCACGGACAGGAATGTCCGTGCCACTG